>NZ_JACJOV010000081.1:0-8695 GCF_014695745.1 Leptolyngbya sp. FACHB-671
TTGCTCGGATTGTGTCTTGGCTTAAGGGAGAACCATTACCTAAACTTCGGGTGTCACGTTTTGCAGCACTGGCACCGCCATGAGACACCTGTAGTACGTTCGCCAACAGCAACAACTAATGGAACTGTTTTTCCAAATTGGATAGTAGATGATTTTTGCCAGAGTGGTTCATTAACCAGGGCTGTTTTATCCAAAATCACAACGTCAGGTTGATATCCAGAGTCGGGGCGATCAGGCTTTAGTAGGCAACTTCTAGGAATGGTGTAAGGCAAGTTTTGTCGACGGATTTCTAACGTGAGTTCCTCAGCAAGAAATCCTGCAATAAGTTCGTGATTACCTGTTGGTAACACTTCTACGACTACTCCCTCAATTAGCTCATACCACTTACCGTCTTCTGGATACCACTCTAGAAACGCTTCAAAACTCATCGGATTGGCTTGTGCTTTCATCGTGAGTGCCCAAGTTTAAAGTTGATTGAACACTACTCATTCCGTTTAAAAATAACGGATAAGTTGTTGGCAGGCATGGGGACGACTTTGAGCAATGAGAGGTTTTGGGTTTGGGCAACGGTTATCACTTCGTCCAGATCTCGCACGCCCCATTCTGGGTTTTGGGCACGAAGGCTCTGATCAAATGCTTCATTACTGGAAGCTGTATGTTTACCGTTTTGTTTGTAAGGGCCGTAGAGATACAGAACACCATCTGGAGGCAGGATTCGCCCTGCTCCTGCCATTAAGCCCAAGCAGGCTGACCAAGGAGCGATGTGAATCATATTGATGTTGGCGATCGCCCCAATCTCACCCTTCTCAAACCCCTGTAAAGTTTCTGGCAACTCATTTTGCTCCACACTCCAAACCGGATCACGCGCATCAAGGGCGATCGGTGGATACACATTATCGGTGGGGCAATGTTGCCGCCATGCAGCAATGCTGGCTCGTGCTGAAGGATTAGGGTCAGAGGGCAACCACTTACGAGGATGCAGATGAGGGGCGAAGAAGATAGCGTGTTCTCCCGTACCGCTAGAGATTTCTAAGACTGTGCCCTGGGGGGGTAAGACTTGCTGCAACACATTTAGAATTGGCTCTCGGTTGCGTTGAGTCGCAGGGGCATACTGTCGCAGGTCAGGAGAAGTCATGATTGAGGCTACATTCGGGCAAGGTTCCACTTATTGTGACGTAATTTGTTCACAAGTGACCCGTTTGATGGGCGAACGCCTCCCAATCGCAACGCTAGCGACTACTAAACAGGCAGCACCAATCGTAAACGGTGTAATGGTTTCACCTAATAAGAAGAAGGATGCTACCAGGGTCAAAAAGGGCTGGAGCAGTTGGATCTGTCCGACTCTGGCGACTCCACCTTTGGCTAAGCCGTGATACCAGGCAAAGAAGGCAACAAATTGACTCACGATGCTGACATAGGCAAAGCCTAACCATGCCACAGGGGAAGCGGTCAGCCCATATTGTGAAGTACTCACGATCATCGGTAAGATTTCCACCGGAGCTGCTAGCACGAGTGCCCAACTGATCACCTGCCAACCACCCAGTGTTTTGGCTAATTTTCCTCCTTCTGCGTAGCCAAAGGCAGCAGCGATAACTGCAAGGAACAAAGCTAAGTCTGCGGGCTGGAGGTGCCCTGCTCCTGAGAAGATGCCAAATCCAATCACGGTGAGGCTGCCAATGCTGCTAGCGATCCAGAATTGGCGGCTGGGGCGATCGCCCGCTCGAATCACTCCGGCGATCGCTGTTACCAGGGGCAACAGCCCCAATACGACTGCACCGTGAGCTGCGGGTAAGCGTTGCATTGCCCAGGCAGACAATAGCGGAAACCCTAAAACGACTCCCAGAGCAACAATAACCAAGCTGCGCCACTGGTGAGGAGTGGGAAATTTTTGACGGGTGAAGTGGAGGGCGATCGCTGCTAAAATTGCAGCGACAAAACCTCGCCCTAAGCCAACCCAAATGGGGTCTAGATCCAGCACTGCAACGCGAGTAGCAGGAAGTGTCAGGCTAAATCCCAGCACTCCCAAAAAACCGTAAATTAACCCCACATCCGAACTGTTTTTTGGCTCAACAGAACGAATTCCCTGGATGCGTTTCATTGATCTGCTATTCCATGACTGGATGTCTCCACTCTGATTCAGGAATAGCAGTACCGGAAGATACGGTTTTTTGCAATTTGGCTAGTACAGTTGCGATCGCCTAATCTAGCTCTGACTTCAAAGTGACCTATTCGCCGATGATTTCGGGCTGAGTTAGCTCGTCTGACATTTCGATGATGGCACGAATCACAGGCTTCATTTTGGGGTCGTCCAGGCTATCGAATTCTTCAAAGCGGCGGCGCTGTGCTCGACTGGCAACCTGAACGGTGATCCGATAGCGGTTTGAGGCAGCGCCAATCAGATCTTCAGCGCGGCGCATCAGGTGGCTGGTGTCAAAGGCAGAACGCTTTTGCATAAGGTTGAGTTACGTTAGAACTTTTATAGTCTATCAAGGATCTCTGAAGTCAGGGATTGGTTTTGTGGTTTTTGATGTTAGGAGCCGAGCCTTGGGGTTTCCCCCAAACCCCCATTGGGGGAAGCCCGCTTCCCCCAAACCCCCTCTGAAGGGATTGGAGATGGGGTGCAAGGCGCTTCGCATCGAAGGTGTCTCTTGGAGTCTGGGAATTTGCGGTAGATGGATTGGAGCGACCGTTTAGATCACTTGCGTGTCCGTTAGCAATTTTTTATCGGCAGCCTAAGCTATCTCGGGTTGAGACACCAGTTGTGGGATTGGTACCGGAGGCGCGATCGCACAGTTGACTGATTTCATAGCGATCAAGAATTGCGTCGGTGAAGTCGACTCCGGTAACGGTTACGTCCTCAAAGCTGGTGCGAGAGAGCGTTGCTTCTTGCAAAATGGCATTCGTCAGGTCTGAACCTACTAGAAACACCCGATCAACTAAGGCTCCAGTTAGGTTTGCGCCTCGCAGGTTCGCATTCAGCATCACGGCTTTGGTGAGAATTGCGTTGGTTAAGTCTGCATTCTCAAAGTTGATGCCCCGCATTTCGGCAGCGACGAAGGCTTTGCCAACCAGGTCTGTGCCTGAGAAATCCTGATTCTGCAGGTTAGCGTTGTTGTAGTTGACTGTGTCGATAGCTGCTAGCGCTGGCGTTGCGCTGAGCAAAATCCACAAACAAGCCAGACCCAGAACTAGAATTAAACCAACGCAGCGAGTCAAAATCGCCTTCATCCTTCTAACCTCCTTACCCATCAATTCGATCAGCCCAATCTTCTCCTACACGAATGGTTAGGTCTGATTGTAAGTCTCCTGTTGAGGCAGAGACGACCCGACCTAGTCCTAGTACATTTTCTAGCAAGGCTGCACCCTGCATATCGCCTCGCTGCACAATAATGTCTGTTTGCATCTGGCGATCGGGCCAATCTTGAATCACGTAGACATTGTCAAAACCTTGCTCTTGCAGGTAGCTTGCAACCTGATTACCTAACTGAGGCTCTCCTGAGGCATTTTGGACGGCAATATACAGGTGGTTGAGGGCGCGGCGCTCTTCAGAACTGGTGACTGAAGGAACCTGAAAATATTCCTGCATGACCTGATCGACCGCATCAGAATCGGTAATCCAATAGCTAGCAACGAATTCATCAGCGGTGCTGAAGCGACCCGGCAACATGACCATTCTGAAACTGTCTTGCTCCAGGCTGACGCCAAAGTTTGCCAAAGCCAGCATTTCTTCTAGGGAAAGGTTGGTGTCGACATACTTTTGGACGAGCTGAATCGCTTCTGGCAGCTTAGGAATCACGGCTGGACTAGTAATGCGATCGCGCAGTGCCCGAATTAGCTGCTGTTGCCGCTGTACCCGACCAATATCTCCGTTGCCATCTGCCCGAAAGCGAGCAAATTGCTCTGCCTGATCGCCATTCAAGTTTTGCCAGCCTTGCTCCAGGTCAATGTAAAGCTTCTGGGTTTCGTCTGTGTAAGACATCCGTTGAGGCACAAACACCTCTACGCCGCCCAGCAGGTCTACTAATTCTCGAAAGGCTTCGGTGCTAACCCGGACGTAGCGATCAATCGGCACCCCATTGAGGTTACGGCTGACGACACGGGCTGCCAGACTATCGCCGCCCAACATGTTGGCGTGGTTGATTTTAGTTAACCCAACGCCCGGAATTTCAACTTGAGTATCTCTGGGAATGGAGAGAACGTTAATCGAGTTGTCTTCGGGATCAACTTGCACCAGCAGCATCGTATCGCTGCGACCGTTGAGCACCTCAGGTGAATCAGGAGGAACATCAGGTACTCGGTCGATGCCCATGACCAGAATGTTGACCGGGCGAGTAATGTTGTAGCGAAACCCTTTGCTCCACAGATCGCTGAGCGAAAGCTGTGGGTCTGTATCAGAAGCGAGCGTAGGAGGCAAGGGAGTAAGCCAGGACAGAGCGACACCTAGTACTCCAGAGACTACTCCAGTCGTTACTAGAGCAGCACCCCAACCTAACCAACGCAATGGATTGGGCTTAGATGGCGATCGCTCCGGCACTCTAACCAGGCGAGCTTGATCGGACAACTGAGCAGGTGTGATAGCAGCAACAGAAGCTGTAGCTGTAGCTGTGGCTGTGGCTGTTGAAGCGCTAGGTATGTGGCTGGAGTCGCTAGAGTCGCTAGGCTCTTCAGACACTTGAACAGGACTGGATTGTTGCGTTTTATACTGATCAGACTGATTTTGTAAACCGTCCACTCCGTCTCTCACCTTGACCTCATTTGTACTGTAGCTATGCGTATACTACCGACCTTAAGGAATTCGTAATGTATCCGTCTTTATGGTAGGTTGGAGCGCGATCGCCACCCCCCTACCTGCAGATGTAATTCCTAACCCGCACCCATGAGGCACTTGGCGAATTCTACGCGGTCAATTTGCCTAATGGCAAGCCCAACGAGCATTTGCGAACCTAATTTTGCGAAATCATAAACCAAAACAATCTTAAGAAAAGTCGGGCAAAATCTAGGAACCTTGACATTTCAGTGTAAGCGATGCCATCAACTGATTAATGTTTTGCACATAGCATTTACGGCGTAAAAAACTATTTCAGTAGATTTTCTGGGTAGATTTTACGGACTAGCAATGTAGACCCGTGCAGACTATCTAAGAAACCTCAAGGCAAACTAAAACAAAGCGAGAAGGCTATGATACCTGTGATTTTGGCTGGTGGTAAGGGAGAGCGCTTTTGGCCTCTGAGTCGGCTGCACCGTCCCAAGCAGTTTTTGAGTTTAGATGGCAGTGGCCAGAGTTTGCTTCAGGCAACCGCAGCCCGCCTGCTCGATTTGGCAGAGGGTTGGGACCGTCTTTGGGTGATTACCTCGGGTCATCTAGCTGAAGGTGTTCAACAACAGCTTCCTGATTTGCCAGCAGAAAATCTGCTAGTCGAGGTTGAGGGACGCGATACGGCTCCGGCAGTAGCCTGGGCAACCTTAGAAGTCGCTCGTCGCTATGGTGAAGAAACGGTTGTTGGCTTCTTCCCTGCTGACCCCTGGATTGCAGATGTAGCAGCGTTTCAGCAAACCCTCCGGGCTGCAACCGAGTTGGCTAGCAGTCAGGAGGCGATCGCCACCCTGGGCATCACCCCTACCTACCCTTCTACGGGCTACGGCTATATCGAACAGGGAGAAACTATTGGCTCTTTTGGTGGTTTTCCGGCCTATAAAGTCGATCGCTTTACCGAAAAACCCGATCGCGCTACAGCGGAGTCCTTTATCACGAGCGGCCGCTTTAGCTGGAACAGCGGCATGTTTATCTTCCAGGCAGGTGTAGCCTTGGCAGAACTGCACACCCACGCCCCTGAAATCATTGAACCGCTAGAAAAACACGGCCCCTCCATCTACCCCGACTTACCGAAGAAAAGCATTGACTACGCCATGATGGAAAAAACCCGTAAGGCGTGTGTCCTGCCCGTAACCTTTGGCTGGGATGACCTGGGCGACTGGAATGCGATCGAACGCTTGTTTAAGGGAGACAAACTCAATGTCGAGCTAGCTCAACACATTGGACTCGATACAGAAGACTCACTGGTTTACTCTGCCGATGACGATGAAGTGGTTGTCACTATTGGACTCAAGGATGTGGTAATCGTCCGTGATGGCAAAGCAACCCTAATTGTGGACAAGCACCGCACCCAGGAGATTAAACAAGTCCTCAAAGCGCTGAAGGAAAATCCAAAACTGAGCGATTTGCTTTGATTTTGATTAGTCACTAGACCTCGTGCGTGAAGGGTAGTGCGGCTCAGCCGCGCTACCCTTCACGCTTAAAAACTCATCCCCAATACCTATTAACCATTGACCAGTAACCCTTAACCCTCTAATCTCTCCCTCTAGAGTGTTGGCAGCGATCGCCTCAAACCGCTACAAAATCAAGGGGTGTTGGTTTTAACAACCCCTGATTGCCAGTTGCATTTACTATCATGCGAATGTAGGCATCTCATTATCAGCCAGCCAATCGCAGGGCAGGAGGCAGAATGTTTTCAGGCTTGACTCAAACAAGCTCTCGACAACGAGAAATTCTTGAAGTTGTCTTCCGCAACGGTTGGGACTATGCGCGACGGCTGCTCACCGGTAGTAAAGCCGATGCGCCAAACTTACCGACTCCCGCTGTTCTCCGCAATATTTTGATTGACTTGGGGCCAGTTTTCGTCAAGCTGGGGCAGTTGTTGAGTACTCGTCCTGATGTCTTACCTGCCGACTATATCAACGCTCTATCCACGCTGCAAAGTGACGTTCCACCCGTTCCCTGGTCCGAGATTGAGGTCGTGCTGCGGCGAGAGCTACGAGAGCCTTTAGAAGTCACTTTTGCGAAGATTGACCAGCAGGCGGTCGCCGCAGGCTCTATTGCTCAGGTGCATCGGGTTACGCTAGCAGACGGGCGCGAAGCCGCCATCAAGGTTCAGCGTCCCGGCATTGACCTGATCATTGATCAAGACATTGCTTTGATCAGAAGTTTGGCAGATCTGGCTTCCCGTTCCTCACTGGGGCAAGACTATGACATCAAAGCTCTGGCAGAAGAATTTACGACTGCCCTCCGTGACGAGCTAGATTTCTTCAAAGAAGCAAGCTACACCGATCAGTTGCGCCGCAACATGGCCAACAGCAGTTGGTTTGACCCCACACAACTGGTTATCCCTGAGATTTACTGGGATTTGACCACCGAAAATCTGCTGGTGATGAAATGGCTAGATGGCGTTCCGTTGCTCACTGCTAAAGTGCCAGATGAGCCCCAAAACGGAAACACTGTCTCCAATCGTCGTACCACCACGACAATCCTATTTCGCGCCTTTTTCCAGCAAATTTACATCGACGGCTTCTTTCACGCCGATCCGCATCCGGGCAATCTGTTTTATCTCGATGATGGTCGGGTCGCCCTGCTCGACTGTGGCATGATTGGACGACTCGACCCCAACACGCAGCGAATTTTGACTGAAATGCTGTTGGCGATCGTTGACCTGGATTCTCAGCGATGCGTTCAACTGACGCTACAACTGGCAGAATCAAGCCGGGGCGTAAATCTGGCTCGGCTAGAAAATGACTACGATCGCCTGCTGCGAAAGTACTACAACCGCAACATTGCAGAACTCAACTTTAGCCAGGTCTTTTACGAAGTCCTCCAGGTTGCTCGCGTCAACAAAATCAAGCTGCCCAGCAACTTGGGACTATATGCAAAAGCACTGGCAAACCTGGAAGGTGTGGCACGAACATTTGACCCCGAAATCAACCTGCTTGACCAGATCAAGCCCCTGATGACAGACCTATTTCGCAGACAGCTAATTGGTGACGAACCGCTGCAAACCTTGCTGAGAACTGCACTTGACATAAAAAGCCTCTCACTCCAATCGCCCCGTCAGGTAGAACAGTTGCTCGATCGCGTGACATCCGAAACGTTGAAGTGGAATCTAACGTTAAAGGATTTGGACGGTCTGCGATTAACAATGGATGACTCCGCTAACCGCTTGTCATTCAGCATTCTGGTTGGCTCACTGATTATGGGGGCTGCAACTATTTCTGCTGAGGGCAGTAGCTTGTCCTGGATTAGTAATGTTCTGTTTGGCGCTGCAAGTTTTCTGGGGCTTTGGTTAGCGGTTAATATCTTGCGTTCAGGAAGGTTGCGGCAACGTTAAATCTGGTGAATTCTTTTGTGCATCTTATGATGCGATCGCCAACTCGTAGTGCAGAGCCAACACCTCACTAGCGGGTAAAATCGCCATTGCATACTAGACTTCTTGCACGAATCAGCAAGCGAGAGCCAACTCAAAGTTGAGGATGCCTGCGAGCAAATGCACTCTGCGCGTGAAGTGCCGTCGCCGATTGCGATAGCGCCCCGATAAGATGCGGAAACGCTTCAGCCGACGAATGCTATGCTCCACCTTGACCCGCAGCCGGGCTAAAGCCCGATTCGCCTGTTTGTTCGCATCACTCAAGCGTTGTTTCCGAGGCTTTTTCTGCGGCGTAATACTGTTAGGGTGGAGTTTAGCAATGCCTTGGTAACCCTTGTCCGCTAAACACAGCACCTCCTTGCTCAAGTGCACGTCACTGTGCTCGAACAAGCGCAAGTCGTGGGTACGTCCTTTGCCCGTGGCAACGGCGAGAAACTGCCCCCGCTCCAGGTCAATCACGACTTGGGCTTTCAGCGTGTGCCGTTTGTGCTTGCCGCTGTAGT
>NZ_JACJOV010000082.1:0-44416 GCF_014695745.1 Leptolyngbya sp. FACHB-671
GTTAGCTTCTCGTTGTCTTACTCTTTCAGCCATGCCAGACACCATTCGTGGACACACACTTTTTCATTGGTGGAAGGAGGAATAAATTAGTGTCACTCTACCATCCGGATTCCTATGATTCTAACTTGACAAGAATTATCGTGCTTATTCTTCAATTTCTCCGATCAAATTGACAATACCGTACACAAGTAGAGTTGTTATTTGTAATTGTGAATAGGGCACCTTAAGAAAGATAAATGTAAGAGGCAATAACTGCTGCATGTTACAAACAATCGCTTATGTAAGATTCGTCAAGTAACCCAGAATTTACTTATTGAAGGGCGTTACAAAAAGAATACAGCTAGGTATTTACGTGCTTATACCAATTTCGTATGAAATGCAGGCAGCCTTACAATTACTGAAAGTTTCAGGGAAAGACGAAGATTAAAGTGCAACCTCAAATCAATTGGTATTAAGGATGCTGTAAGAATTACGTCGTTCTACTTTGCTTCATGAGGTACCACACGCTTGTGTTGAAACATACAAGCCCAGGTCAACTAGCAGGATGTCGCCAAGTTCCTCCAGCTAAAGCAATTATTCAATTTTTCAGTTTATAGAAGCCGTGTATGACTTATTAAGTCTGCACGACTACTGCTTGCCTGTTTGCTTGTAAACCTTATTCTCACTAAGTGTCAAAGTACAAAGATGCCATACTCCAACGTCGTTACTAACTGGAACTCATATCCTGCTGCTAATCTTCAGGTTGCTGTTTCTGGCTCAAATTATGATGCAGCCGGAGATCTTGCAAATAACGCAGACTTAACCAACGATCCGTCGGGTGTTGCTTTATATTCTCGCTTTGACAACTCAACAGGCACAAAATATTTGCTTTTGAGAGCTGCTGTAAACAGCAGCTTTTCTCAGAAATTAATCATTAACTTCGATGTTGATGCGGGCACTGGGCTAGATGGCAAGATTGATTTTGCCCTTGTAGCTGACATGGGCGCTCTACCCAACAGCTACACGTCAGGCACCCCTGTTGCAGACGGACTTTATGTTGCAGGTAGCCAGAGTGGCAGCGTAAACACGCGACCCAACAACACTGACTTTTATCTAGCAGCGCAAGCAAGTGTTCAGAGTGCTCTGAAAATTGCTGACTCGGCGATCGCAAAAACGACGATTTCAGGGACTACGTATGTAGATCTGATCATTAACTTCAACAACATGTATACGCTTCTCCAAGATGCTTCCAGCACCGATGGAGATGCGCAAGTTGTAGCATCACCCTATCCGAATTTCAGCGAAAATACACCGATTCGCTTTGCTCTGACTTCATCTGCCAACCTGAACAACGTTAACAAAGACATCTCAGGTACTCCCACCAACGACCTAGCAGCAACGTGGACATCTTATCTCAGCTCAACAGCATCGTTTGCGAACTTGGTGGCAGCAGCAACACCACCGAATATTGTGGCAATTCCAGAGAATGCAGGGGGTGGGATCAACGCGACAGAAGCCGCTGATGGCACATTAGTGACTGTTGACCTTACAGGAACGAGTGCTGTAGCAGGAAATATTCTAACGCTCACTTGGGGTGGTCAAGCCGTTACCTATACCCTAACTGCCACTGATATCACTAACAACAGTGCCACCGTTACTGTTTCTGCTGCCACAATCACCACTCAAGGCAATAGCACGTTTAACGTTACGGCAAAAATTGGCTCCGGCGCAGCTTCCGCAGCGTTCCCGGTGACCGTAGACACGATCGCTCCGACCGCTCCAACGATTTCTAGCATTCCAGAAAACGCAGGAGGTGGGATTAACGCAACAGAAGCTGCTGATGGCACGATCGTTAATGTCAGTTTAGCTGGAACTGGAGCGATCGCTGGAAACATCTTGACTGTGAACTGGGGCACTCAGACTACAACCTACACGCTGACCGCAACTGACATCACCGCTAATAACGTTGCTTTTCCTGTTTCGGCTACCACAATTGCGGCTCAGGGCAATGGCACCCTCAACGTCACAGCAAAGCTGACTGACTCCGTAGGAAACACCAGCGCAAATTCTGCTCCCTCCTCCGTCACTGTTGATACCGCTGCTCCCCTAGCTCCCACGATTGCCAGCGTTCCAGAAGCCACAGGTGGCTTGAATGCTACGGAAGCAGCAGACGGAACGTTGGTCAACGTTAGTCTTGCTGGAACCGGAGCGATCGCAGGTAACACGCTTACGCTCAGTTGGGGCACTCAAACGATCACCTACACGCTGACTGCCACCGACATTACCAACAACAGTGCCGCTGTGGCTGTGCCAGCTAGCACGATTACGGCTCAAGGCAATACGACCTTCAACGTCATTGCCAAGTTGACAGATCAAGCAGGCAATGTGAGTTCCAACTCCAATGCCTTCCCGGTGAGTGTCGATACGATCGCACCCACCGCTCCATCCATCTCCACTATTGCTGAAGCAACAGACGGACTCAACGCCACTGAAGCAGCTGATGGTACAACAGTAAACGTTAGCCTGACTGGAACTGGAGCTGTTGCTGGCGATACGTTAATACTGAACTGGGGCGGCGAGTCTATTAACTATGTCCTGACTAGCAGTAATATCAGCAGCGGTAGTGTTGCACTCACCGTACCAGCGTCTACCATTTCTGCTCAAGGCAATGGCAATGTTAATGTGACTGCAAGCCTCATTGACAAGGCAGGAAATGTCAGTCTCACTTCGACTGCTTTTCCAGTCACGATTGATACGTCTGCACCTGCTGCACCTGCGATTAGCAGCATTCCTGAAGCCACAAACGGCATTAATGATGTTGAGGCTGCTGATGGCACGATCGTCAATGTGAGTTTGGCAGGAACCGGAGCTGTCGCAGGCGACAAACTTACAGTGCTTTGGGGCACACAGACCGTTAGCTACACTCTGACTGCGAGCGACATCACCAGCAACACGGTTACTGTCACCGTTTCTACTGCCACCATTGCTGCTCAAGGAGATGGCAGCTTCAATGTGACTGCTCAAATTACCGATCAGGCAGGCAATAACAGTCCCACTTCCAGTGCATTCTCGGTTGCGGTAGATCAAACAAGTCCCACCGCTCCATCTATCTCCAGCATTCCTGAAGCAACGGGCGGACTTAATAGCACTGAAGCCAGCGACGGCACAGTTGTTAGCGTTGCTCTGACCGGAACGGGATCTGTTGCAGGAGATATCCTAACAATCAATTGGGGAGCTCAAACGGTCACTCACACGCTCACCAGTGTAGACATTACCAGCGGCAGCGCGATCGTCACCGTTCCCGTTAATACTATTACTGCTCAAGGGCAAGGTGCTGTTAGCGTTACGGCTCAAGTGAGGGATCAAGCCGGTAACTCCAGCCCCACTTCTAATCCTGTCGCAGTCACCGTTGATACGATCGCACCCACCGCTCCTCCAACCATCGATATCCCCGAAGCTACTGGCGGAATTGACGCAACAGAAGCGAGTGATGGCACAACGGTCAACGTTAGCTTGACTGGAACAGGAGCAGTCGCAGGCGACACTCTAACCATCAGTTGGGGAACACAAACCGTTCAATATACCCTGACCGATGCTGATATCACGGGCAGCAGTGCAGCGGTCACTGTTCCAGCTTCTACCATTTCTAGCCAGGGCGACGGCAACTTTAACGTGACCGTCAAACTGGTTGATCAGGCAGGCAACGTCAGCCCTGATGGTTCACCATTTGCAGTCACCGTCAATACGGCTCCTGCAAATGCTCCTACCATCAGCATTGCAGAAGCAATCGGCGGACTCAACAGCACCGAAGCCGCAGACGGCACGCCTGTTGTCGTCAACATCAGTACGACTGGAGCAGTCGCTGGCGATACCCTGAGCGTTAACTGGGGTCCGCAAGTCATCAACTACACCTTAACTGCAAACGACATCAACAGTGGGAGTGTCTCCGTAACAATTCCCACCAATACGATCGACACAGAGGGTAATGGTAGTGTAAAGGTTTCTGCCCGCGTGGGTGCAGGTCCTTCTTCATCACTACTGACGGTGCTGGTCGATACGGTTGCTCCCATAGCTCCTGCAATCACAAGCCTTCCTGAAGCTACAGGTGGACTGAACAAGACTGAAGCCGCAGACGGCACGATCGTCAACATCAACTTAACAGGAACAAACGCATTGGCTGGAGACACCCTGACCCTGAATTGGGGTGGTCAGACAGTCAACTACATCCTGACCAGCACTGACATTAGCACCAACGGGGCGATCGTTACCGTTCCTAGTGGCACGATCGTCACTCAAGGAGACGCTACTTTTGATGTCACGGCGCAACTGACCGATCAAGCGGGCAATAGCAGCCTCAAATCCTCACCTGTCTCAGTGACGGTTGATAGGACTGCTCCGACTGCGCCTGTAATCAGCAGCATTCCAGAAGCAGATGGCGGGCTAAATGAAGCAGAAGCCTCAGATGCCACCCCCGTTACTATCAGCCTCGCGGGAACCGGAGCGATCGCGGGAGACACCCTAGTCTTGGCTTGGGGAGGTCAAACTCTCAGCTATGTGCTAACCGACAATGACATCGAAGCTGATAGCGCAACAGTGGTTGTGCCAGACGCGACGATCGTGACTCAAGGTGATGGCACCTTTAACGTCACGGCAAAACTGATCGACCAATCTGGCAACAGCAGTACTGATTCCTTGTCCCTCTCTATTACGGTTGATACAGTCGCTCCCGCAGCACCTGTCATCGCCAATATTCCTGAAGCATCCGGAGGACTTAACGCCGCTGAAGCCAAGGATGGCACCACTGTAAATGTGACATTAGGCCTTTCTGGTACAGGTGCTGCCGTGGACGACATCCTCACGGTTAGCTGGGGAGGACAAATGGTTGATTACACGCTGACTAGCAGCGATATTACTAAGGGCAGTGTAGTTGTTCCGATTTCCGCTTCGACTATTTCTGCACAAGGTGATGGTGCGTTCAACGTCGCTGCTAAGCTGACGGATCAAGCAGGAAACTTCAGCCCTGGCTCTAACCCAATCTCTATTACCGTTGATACGATTGCGCCTTCTGCTCCAACCATCACCAGCATCCCAGAAGCAGCAGGTGGGATTAATGCGGCTGAAGCCAAGGATGGCACAACTGCCAATATCAACCTCAGCGGCTCCGGTGCTGCTGTTGGAGATATACTCACCCTTAACTGGGGTAATCAAACGGTTGAGTACACCCTCACAAACGCAGATATTGCCAACGGCATCACGATCGTTACAGTTCCGGCGGCAACGATCACTGCCCAAGGCAACACAGCGTTTAATGTCACGGCGCAACTCACGGATTCAGTTGGCAATGTCAGCCCTGCTTCTGCCCCAATTGCCGTCGTGGTTGATACGGTTGCTCCGACGGCTCCTCAGATCACGGACATTACAGAAGCCGCAAATGGACTAAATAATTCAGAAGCAGCAGATGGAACGGCAGTTAATGTCAGTTTGGCTGGAGCTGGTGCAGCTGTAGGTGATACCGTGACCCTAAGCTGGGGCAGCCAAACGGTCAGCTACGTCTTGACAGACAGCGATATCACGAGTGAGAGTGCGAGTATCGTAGTCTCATCGGCGATCATCACAGCTCAAGGCAATGGCACCATTGGCGTTACTGCTAGGCTGAGTGATCAAGCTGGAAACAGCAGCCCCAATTCTGCTGCCACGTTCGTTAGCGTTGACACCACTCGTCCACTTGCCCCAACGATTAGCAGCATCCCAGAAGCAGTTGGAGGCATCAACACAGCAGAAGCCGCCGACGGTACGACAGTAAACGTCAATCTAGCTGGAACTGGAGCGATCGCTGGTGATACCCTTACCCTAAATTGGGGAACTCAGACCTTTGACCGGGTACTAACCAATACCGATATCACCAACGGCACTGTGGCAGCCACAGTTTCCGCCGGAACTATCTCCACTCAAGGCAATGGCACGTTCAACGTTACTGCGAAGCTAACTGACCAGGTCAGCAATAGCAGTCTTAATTCTCCTGCGGTTCCTGTTCAAGTCGATACGATCGCACCCACAGCCCCTTCAATCAGCAGCATTCCTGAGTCTTCAGGCGGAATCAATAATACAGAAGCTGTTGATGGAACAACAGTGAATGTCAGCCTTGCAGGAACCGGAGCCATTAAAGGGGATACGCTCACCCTGAATTGGGATGGGCAAGCGGTCAACTACACGCTGACAAATAGCGACATTGCAGCAAACAGTGCGACAGTCACAATTCCCACCTCAACCATCTCTGCTCAAGGTGATGGTACGTTCAACGTCACTGCCCACGTTATCGACCAAGCAGGAAACAGTAGTGCAAAGTCATCTCCCTTCTCTGTCACAATAGACACAACTGCGCCCACGGCTCCTGCCATCACCAGCATCCCCGAAGCCGCAGGTGAAATTGACGCAACAGAAGCAAGTGATGGTACAACCGTCGATGTTGGACTGACCGGAACAGGTGCGATTGCGGGTGACACGCTCATACTCAACTGGGGCACCCAAACTGTTAATTACATTCTCACAGACGCAGACATTACAGCTACCAGTGCTACGGTCACAGTTTCTACTTCGACGATTACTACTCAAGGTGATGGTACGTTTGATATCTCAGCTAAGATAGTCGATCGAGCAGGTAACACTAGCCCCAATTCTGCAACTGTACCTGTCACAGTTAACACGGTAGTTGCCAACGCTCCATCGCTTAGTATTCCAGAAGCGGCGGGTGGCTTAAATAGCACTGAAGCAGCTGATGGCACCTCAGTTCTGGTAAATCTTAACGGTACTGGAGCTACCGCAGGAAATACGCTTGCCATCAGTTGGGGAAGTCAAACCGTCAACTATGTTCTGACGAGTAACGACATTACAAGTAACAGTGCTACTGTCCTCATTCCAGTTACCACCATTACTGCCCAAGGAAATAGCACGTATAACGTCTCAGCTCAGATTGGCTCAGGTCCCTCTTCCTTTGCCATTCCTGTCACAGTAGACACGACCGCACCCACTGCACCTACCATTGCTAGCATTCCGGAAGCCAGCGGTGGATTGAACAAGACTGAAGCCGCAGACGGAACTTTGGTGAACGTCAGTCTTGCTGGAACAGGAGCTTTGGCAGGTGATTCCCTTACTCTAAATTGGGGCAACCAGCTCGTCAGCTATACGCTCACAAGTACCGATATTACGAACAACAGCGCAACGGTTACGGTGCCTGATTCCACCATTACCTCTCAAGGCGATGGTACCTTCAATGTCACCGCTAAGGTGATTGACCAAGCAGGAAACAGTAGCCCCGATTCAGCTCCTGCCCCTATCACAGTAGACACGATCGCACCCACGATTCCTGCAATTACAACTATCCCAGAAGCAACAGGTGGCATCAATGGGGCTGAAGCGGCTGATAGCACAACCGTAGATGTTAGCCTGACTGGAACAGGAGCGTTAGCTGGCGATACGGTCACCCTCAACTGGGGTACACAAACGGTGAGCTACATTCTGACAGACAGCGATGTCACTAGGGGCAGCACCATCATTACGGTTCCGGTTGCCACGATTGCCGCACAAGGAGATAGCACCTTTAAGGTCACTGCCGAATTGCTCGACCAAGCAGGAAACAGCAGCCCTATTTCTACGCCCACTACCGTCACCGTAGATACGATCGCCCCTGCTGCCCCTGCGATTAATATCATCTCCGAAGCCACAGGTGGCATCAGCCAGACTGAAGCATCTGATGGCACAACCGTAGATGTCAATCTGACAGGAACAGGCGCATTAAGCGGGGATGTTCTGACTCTCAACTGGGGAGCGCAAACTGTCAACTATACCCTGACCGATAGTGATATCACCAACAGCAGCGCAATGGTCACAGTTTCATCTGCAGCAATCACTGCACAGGGTGAAGGTAACATTAGCGTCACTGCTAAGATCACCGATCAAGCGGGCAATATTGGCTCTCTTTCACCAGCGGTTTCAGCAATCGTTGATACAACACTACCCATCCTGACTAGTGCAGCAGTCAATGGTACGACCTTAACGCTCAACTACAGTGAATTGCTCAACAGTGGTTTCACACCGTCTACAGATGCTTACACCATTACAGTCAATGGCACTGCTGCAGCCGTTAGTGCGATCGCCCTCAACAACTCTACCGTCACTCTGACGCTTGCCAACCCCGTTAACCAGGACGATACCGTAGCTGCCAGCTACACCCAACCCGGAAGTAACTTGACTCAAGATGCTGCGGGAAATCCTGCAAATTCTTTCACCAATCAGGCAATTATCAACAACACGGGAGACACTACATCACCTACCCTTACTAGCCTTACTTCCAGTTCTCTCATCCTTAACAATGCAACAGTAGACAACGGTACTTTCACGCTAACGGCAGTCTACAGCGAGGCAATGAATACTGCGGTCAACCCCACCCTGAGTTTTCCAACAGCAGGAGAAGACCCAGCGTTTACCATCAGCTTTGCTAGTGGTAACTGGACAAACAGCACAACCTATGTTGCAACCTACAATGTCGCTGATGCCAACACTAACCTGGCAAATATTGATGTTCGGATTACGGGTGCGAAAGACGGCGCAGGCAACCTCCAAACTTCTGCCAATTTTGCTGACCTGTTCGGTATTGATACGCTTAACCCCACTGTCAGCCTCTCTTCAGATGCACCTACGGAAGTTAAGAGTTCTTTTACAGTCACTGCGAGCTTTAGTGAAGCAGTAACAGGATTGACGAGTGATGATATTACGGTCAGCAATGGCACCATTACTACTGCTCCGACGAGTGACGATGGTGGCATCACCTATCGCTTTACCGTTAGCCCCAATGCCACTGGTGTAGTCAACGTTGAGATGGGTGCAAACATCGCTCAAGACAAAGCAGGGAATAGCAACAGTGCTGCGCCTAGCGGGCTGAACCGCACTGCCAATCTCACCACATCTTCAGCCCCATCTTCTCCAGTACTATCCAGCAGCAGTGACACAGGAGCATCTAACTCTGATAATCTCACCAGCGACAACACTCCTACCCTGATAGGAACAGCAACAGCCAACACCACCATCAAACTGTTCAACGGAACCACTTTACTTGACACTACAACCACTGGTGCAGACGGAAAATGGAGCTTTACTCCGCAGTCACCGCTTCCAGATGGAGTCTACCAGCTGAGCAGTGCGGTTGTTGATAGCTTGGGTAATACCAGCCCAACGTCTACTCCACTCACCATCACCATTGATGCAACCCCACCTACTGCTGTCCTTGACGTGAGTGCCCCGCCCACAGAAGACAATCCACAAGGTAAGCTGGTCATCCGTTTTAACGAACCCATCAAGAACTTTGATTTATCTGATTTAGCACTGACGCACGATGGTGCACTTGTGTCGCTAGAAGGGGCCACCCTAACAAGTCCTGATGGAATGACCTGGACGATCGGCAATCTCAATGGACGCACCAATGAAGGCGGTAACTACACACTTGCCTTCACCAGTACCAACGACATCAGTGACTTACTAGGCAATCGTTTTGCTAGCACAGTACAAGGCAGTTGGACAGCAGAAGAGTGTCAACTGGGTGAGGCAATTGCAATTGACTTCACAGGGGGTGGTAAGCGTGGCAAGGTGCAAAAAGGCAATAGCAGCAAAAATCGGCTTAGCGGTACTCGCAGAAATGACCTCCTTAGAGGGTATAAGGGCAATGACATCTTAAAAGGCAAGAGTGGCAATGACAGGCTAGTTGGCGACAGTGGCAAAGACGTTCTCACAGGGGATAGTGGCAACGATCGCCTGCTCGGCGGCAGTGGCAACGATCGCCTTACGGGAGGTCGTGGCAACGATCGCCTCACGGGAGGTCGTGGCAACGATCGCCTTAGTGGTGGTACAGGTCACGACTTAATCAAGGGTGACCTTGGCAACGATCGCCTTAGTGCTAGCAGCGGCAATGACATCTTAGTAGGTGGTCGGGGTCGAGATCGGCTAACCGGCGGTCGGGGTCAAGATATGTTTGTCTTCAACACCCTGAAAGAAGGCGTTGATCACATCACCGATTTCAATGTCACCACTGATTTACTGGATCTACGTCCTATCTTTGCTCGTAAAGAATTTGGCGGAGCAGCAGCGGCACAGCGATTTCACGGTCAATTAATCCAGCAGGTTCAAGTGGGAGCCAATACAGAAATCCGTGTTGATAGTGACGGTCTGAATTCCGGCAGCAACTACACCACACTGGTCGTGCTAGATAATGTCAGCGTTGGTACTTTTGACTGCATTAACCTTGTGCTGACGGGAGATGCTTGTCGGCTGGCAAAACCCACTCCAATTCGGTTCAACGTGGGTAAACGTGGGGTAAGCATCAGGGGCACATCAGGCAACGATCGACTATCTGGTAAGAATAGGAACGATCGCCTTGTAGGAGGTACAGGCAACGACATCATGAAGGGCAACGCAGGAGCCGATCGGCTCTTCAGCGGCAGTGGAAATGATGTCTTAGATGGTGGGTCTGGACGGGATCAATTAACGGGAGGTACAGGACAGGACCGACTATTGGGACAAAGAGGCAGTGACGTTTTGATTGGTGGGTTGGGTCAAGATATCCTTACGGGTGGACGAGACAAAGACCTGTTTGTCTTCGAGAAACTATCTGCAGAAGGCGATCGCATCACCGACTTCAATGTCAGACAAGATGCACTTGACTTGCGCCGCATCTTCGCCAAACCTGCCTTTGCTGGAGGACGAGCACATGCTCTCCATACCCAATTAATCCAGTCTGTACAGATGGGTGCTGATACCCAAATCCAAGTTGACGCCGACGGAATCGGGGCAGGCAAAACGTTTGTCACCCTTGCTACGTTGCAAAATGTGACAGCTACAGCAATTAGCTGCCGTAACTTTGCCCTATAAAACAAGGTTAATGTAAGCAAGTCACCCCACCTGCTTACATTAAGCATACTCTTTGGACTAGGTGGACAATTCGCATTATTTCAAGCTGGAGGATTAAGTCCAGGTTTAAGTAATGCTAATAACGTTTCTCTAAAAAGAGGCTACAGATGGAAGGGCACCCCGCTCCGCAGGGTGCCCTTCCATCTGTAGCCCTAATTTTTGGAATTGGTATATCCCCTCATTCTCCCATCCTCACCTCAACGTTTCAGATTTCTTGGTAACAAATATGTTTGCTTGAGACAGAAGATTGTTATACAAACACTAGAAGTTCATGCACAAGCAATCTCGTAATAGAACTTTAGTGCAGCTGAAATATGAGTTTCCAAGGTTGCTATTTGGGTTTGATTTGCCTCCACCTCTGCGGCTAGACTATCGGGGAATTCTTTGCTGAGGAACTCTAGTTGGTTTTCGGCTTGCTCGATCCGTTCCATATCAACAGCATCCGTGGCGATCGCCTCTAACTGCCGCGAGAGCTGACCCTGGTCAGACTTGAGTCCAAAAGTCAATCAGGTGAGGGTACTTGTGAGAATGGCGATCGCATTTCCTGCTACACCTGACCTAAAAATTTCGTTGCCTGAAAATCAAACTAAACGCTATACGACCGAGGCTGGTTGCTGCTGTTTTTGTTCGTCTCTTCTTAAGTCAGGGTTATTAAAGTTGAAAGGATTGGGCGATCGCTCTATCAACTTCATATGAGCATCAACGTCAAACAGATGCCACACCCGTAACACGATTATTGCAGCAACCTACCTAGGCTAGCTGGAGATCAGAAGTCTCCATGAGCAGCCTGTGAGATGAACTCCAAACGCTTACGCTGCTCTAGCCACTGAAGACAAACCTGTTTGACTAACTGAACATCTTCGGCAGCTAACTGTTCATCGTCCTGTTCAGAAGCAAGAATCTGAGCCACTTTCACGGCTTGATCACGCGGTATACAAGCCTTAACTAGCTCAGATTGAAAAAGCTGCTCTTTCTCCTGGACGGACATCGGTAACCTTCGGTTCATAGCTTTTGCCTTGGAGTCACCTTCAAATCTTCTAAAGTGCCTTCAATAGATCCTATTTTTATAACTGACGCTGAACTGGTAGGACGAAGGACGACAAGCCAACCACAACCACAAGAGTTTAGCCGTTAACACGTTCTAATCTATCCGCTAAAAGGGTATATATGCTTACCACTTTAGATAGAGAAGATTTAGATCGATAACAAACTTCTTCGCCCTCAGTTTTGTAGGAAAACATCATAACAGCACGAAAAATAGTGATCTGTGGGTTTTGTAGTGCACATTTTTTGCCATTTCAGCTATGTACAGTGTGGCGCAAATAGCACTATCGAATTCGGATTGAGGAAGGGTTTGACGCTATGGCAGATACATCCGTCCTATTCCTACCCAGAAGGGTGAGAGTTCTCTGTCGGAGGAGCGAAGTATCGAAGCAATAGGCTTTGTAGACTTTCAAAAGCTTGCTAATTAATGCTTCGCCCCTACAATCGGAATTGAAGCGTTTGACCAGTAAATGTTGAAAATCTTCCATCTCTTTACACTTTTAGGAGCTCAATTATGAAACCAGGACAATACTTTTCCCTGACCGTCGGTATCATCTTCTTACTTGTTGGCATAGCCGGATTTATTCCAAGCTTTGTTACTCCCCCTGCCGCTGACCCTGATATGGTGGGTCTCGGAGTCACTAATGGATACGGTTATCTAATGGGGTTATTCCCAATCAATGTTCTACACAACGTTGTTCACCTGACAGTAGGGCTTCTAGGAATTCTTGGCGCTACCTCATTGGGTAGTGCTCGTCTTTTTAGCGGAGTGCTAGCACTCTTCTATGGAACGCTAGCGATCTTGGGACTGTTTCCTGCGACTCAGTCCACCTTGGGTTTAGTCCCCATTTTTGGTAACGATGTCTGGCTACATGCACTTACCGCTGCGATCGCCACCTACTTTGGATTTTTTGCTACGCCCAACCTGGCAGAACTGGGTGAAGAAAGCATTCAAAATTAAGCTGCTACTTTCACTCTAAATGACGGGAAAAAAGAGGTTGGGCTTTGTCCAATCTCTTTTTTGTTTCGCGTTGAATCCTGCTAGACAAGGTACTGCGTACTTTGATTATCCGTGTGGAGATTCCCACATTTTGAGAGCTCCCACGCTAGAGCGAGTGGAACGAACCTACAGCAATTTCCTTAATGGGTAACATAGCGTAGGGGCGGTTCGCGAACCGCCCTACAGGAGTGATGGTTAATTAAGACAGTACAAATTAATTGTGAGAGGTACACCTCTTTAAAGACACACCTCTCACAACTTGCGTAGAATACAGCGAACAACATTACAACTGTGTCATGGTGGGGTACTCACTCAGTAACTCATCCCTAGAGAGAACATCTCTAGAATCTTGAGGTGACCACAGAAGCTCAAAGACCAACAGCTCATTCGCAGGAATAGCTCCCAGGCGTTGTAGGGCAGCTTGCAGTTCAGTTGTAGAGTGAATTGCGCTCAATAGAGGACGATCGCCTCCAGTACCTAACAGCAACGTAACGACAATATATCCACTGTCAGGATTATTCTCAGTGCTAAATTGGGCTGTCTGTCGATGTACCTGCCCTCCTACGTTAGCCAGAGTCTCTGAACCAAATTTACTGCGCTCTTCAATCGAGAGTTGCTCAAATAAACGGCTTGCTTCCTGGCGGCTGTTTGCCGTTTGAGAATCGACTCGAACATGGCTCCAATATTCAGGCGATCGCAAGAGCGTCAACACGGTTTCTTGCAGCATTGCACTCAAGCCTTGTTTGGTTTGCAGGTTGTGACGAGTAGCAATTTGCTCAAGCGCTGCCTGAAGAGGGCGTGCCCCTGCCAACAGGGATACCTGAAGTCGGGTAACGGTAACAATGTCATTTAGAAGTTCTCCATTGGGCGATCGTCGTCCGGTTAATCGGTTGCCCGAACGGCTACCCAAGGTGTTAAGCCGCGATGCCATCAGGAAAAAGGGAGCAAAGAAGAATAAGGCGATCGCCGCCAAAACAAAGATAGGCGGAATGCCAATGCTAGCACTAGGGTAGCCCGGACCTGAATCGTAAGGTGAACCGTAGGGAACGGTATTCGGAAGGGGAACTACGACAGGCGGTTGACGGTAGCGATCGCGGGTGTAGTACGGATCTGATCGCCTGCTGGGATAACTGTAGGGATCATTGTAAGGTGAACCGTAGGGATCGCTGTAACCATAGGGATCACTTTGATAGGGCGGTTGTGCATAGCCCTCGCCTCCACCGTAACCTCCCCCATCGGGGACGGGTTCGGCGGGAGCAGGTTCATCAAATGACCCTCCTCTTGCCCGTCCTCCCGTTGTTGCCACGGCGCGATCGCTCGTATCTAAATATTCAGCACGCGGCAAATGGGCACTGCCCACGTGGATAAGACCAAAGCTAAGGGCAGTTGCTCCTAGCAGCCGGAGTTTTGCCATGAATCCCATGAGACCATTCCTACCAATACCATTTGGCTCATGCTATGAAAAAATCCCAGCGCGCTCGTCTATTGAAGGAAGATATTGGATTGGAACTAAAGGTAGAAAGCTTTGCTTCGTTCGTCTTGGGATTAAGAGGTGGAAGCGCGTTGTGCCTCCACCTCTTATTCAGGAATTTGTGCTACATCGTGACAAACGTGGTTTGTGCTGCTGCGATCAGCTCATTGCTGTTGATGCCACGCAGGGTCGCCAGTATGCTGTCATCAGCGCTAATGACCGTGCTTCCGCTGCTTTGGGAGAACGAAAGCTGGTCATAGGTGACTCCGTTCATCAGGGCGATGAAATCTTCGCCAATGCGGAAGTCGCTAAACGTATCAGCATCCTCACCAGTGGCGATAACAAAGCGATCGCGGCCTTCCCCGCCAAATAGGGCATCTTGACCCAAACCCCCATAGAGCAAGTCATCGCCCGCATCACCATAGAGTTGGTCATTGCCTTCGCCGCCATAGAGTTGGTCATCGCCGCCCTGCCCAAAGAGGCGATCGTCTCCTTCACCGCCACTGAGCAGGTCATCGCCACCCGCATCATCGCCAGCCTGAACCGTGTTTAAGTCACCCCGGATCAGGTCATTGCCCTCCTCACCATAGAGGAAGTCATCATTGACTGAGCCTGCGATTGTGTCATCGCCTTCGTTACCCCGAACTAAGTCGCGATCGGGCCCACCCAACAAAGTTTCTGCCTGGGGAGTTCCTTCGACTAGAGTAGGTAAAGCGTTCTGACCAAATAGCGTCCGGTACATCAACTCATAGATGTACGTATTTTCGTGAGAACTGGGCAAGTCTCCCGCATTCAAGCCATAGGTTTTGGTCAACACGCTGTCAGGAACATCGTTCAGCGTGGCATAGGCAATCCCAAAGGGAAACGTGTTTCCGTTAGCATCTTCAGCCGTGATAAAGGGTTCAGTGTCCGGTCCCTCTTGTCCATCAAGGGGCACTTCAACCGCATCAGAGTCATCAGGCAGGGTAGGGTTTACTTCAACCGTGCCGACGGGTTCATCTGCTTCATCAACGTCATAGACTTGAGGTCCACCCGCATTGCTATCAGCAGATGTAACTAGCAGCGTATTGGGGTCCTCATTGTTGATGAAGTCCATCGCTACGCCGATCGCATCATCTGCCCGTCGAGTTGCTTCAATCAGTCCACGACCGTTGTTGTTGTTGCCAAAGTTATCGGTGCCTTCTTCTTCCAGCACCACCATGAAACCATCGGGGTCACGGTTCAGGATGGGCAAGGCTGCTTCTAGCATTTCGGCAACGGTGGGTGGGTTTTCGTTGCCGGGTTGCCCATAGTTGTCTAATCCCGCTTCCGCGTTGGCTTCTTCAGTCGTGTCATTGTAGGTATCTTCTGCCGCAAAGATACCCAAGACCTTGGTCGTGTCTTCAGAAAGGTTTTGTAGTTGCTTACGGTTGTAGACCACCGTGTAGCCCAAATCCTGAGCTTCCTCAATCAGGTTGCGTCCGTCGGTGCGAGTACCCTCTTCGCCAAAGAAGCCTGTAGTTCCTTCTGGCAAATAGTCTGTTTCACCCCCACCTAAAATAACGTCAACACCCGATTCCACAATTTCTGCGGTGATAGCTTCGGTTTCACTGCGGCTTTCCACATCGGCTAAAAAGACCCCTGTACCGGGTTCTGCGATGAAGCCAGAGTTGATTACAGCAGTCGCTTTACCAGCGGCGATCGCCTCCTCCATGATGGTCAGGCCCTGTTTCCCAGAGCGTGAAATTACAGGCTCACCCTGTTCATCTAACCCGTAGGAATCGGCTTGAGGCGTAGTGCCCATTGAGTGAACGACTGCTCCGGCATTGGAACTGGGGGTCAGTTCATCTTCGATGCTGTTGATGTAAACGCCTGCATCAGACATCATGTCCCAGTTGAGGCGACCGTCGGGACCTTCTTCCTCTAACCGAGCCAGGGTGAAGTAGGCCGGGGTGGTGCCATCGGGGTGAATGAAGATGACATTACCTGTGTCCCCAGTAGTGGCAGGAGCAGAGACAGGTTCCGGCGCTTCAACAGGAGATGGCAGAGCTTCATCAAACAGCGTTTGATACATCAACCGATAAATTGTTGTGTTGTCGTGGGTGCTGGGCAGCAAATCGGAATTTAGCCCATAAGCTTTGCTGACAACGTCAGAGCCAAAGTCTGGTAGCCCTGCATAAGAAATGCCATAGGGAAAGCGAGTGCCGTCTTCATCAGGTCCGGTAACAAACGGTTGCGTGTTGCGTCCTTCCTCACCATCAAGGGGCACTTGAATAGCATCTGAGCGATCGGGCTGAGTGGGGTTTACGGGAGTAGTGCCAACGTTGCCACCCACTTGAACGTCTACATCGGTGGTTTGCAGTCCGCCTGCATTGCTGTCTGCGGTAGTGATTAACAGCGTGTTTGGTCGTTCGCTGTCAATGAAATCTTGAGCAACGCCGATCGCCTGATCTGCCCGAATCGCAGCTTCTACAACACCTTGACCGTTATTGTTGTTGCCAAGATTGTCCGTTCCTTCTTCTTCTAGAACGACAAAGAAGCCATCCTCATCCGCAGCCAAAATTGGGAGAGCCACCTCCAGCATTTCAGCAACGGTAGGTGGGTTAGGATTTCCCGGTTGCCCATAGTTCTCTAGTCGCTCAGCAGCGTTGGCTTCCTCGGTGGTGTCATTGTAGGTGTCTTCTGCCGCAAAAATGCCCAGGACTTTGTCGGTGCCCTCAGGCAAACTTTGCAATTGCTCACGGGTGTAGATCACCGTGTAGCCCATCTCCTCAGCTTCTTCAACTAGGTTGCGTCCATCGGTGCGGGTGCCCTCTTCGCCAAAAAAACCTATGGTTCCTTCGGGTAAATAGTCGGTTTCGCCGCCACCCAGGATGATGTCAACGCCCGATTCAACAATTTCTGCAGTGATGGCTTCGGTTTCGCTACGGCTTTCTACATCGGCGAGAAAAACACCTGTTCCGGGTTCTGCAATGAAACCAGAGTTAATTACAGCGGTCGCTTTGCCAGCGGCGATCGCCTCCTCCATAATTGTCGTTCCCTCATCAGTCAAACCTTCTTGAGCAGAAAGGGAGGTAATCGAGTTGCCTTCTTCGTCTAATCCGTAGGAATCTGCTTGAGGCTTTACCCCATAGGCATGAACAACTGCACCCGCATTCGAGGTTGCTGTGAGCTGATCTTTAATGTGCGATAAATAGGAGCCAGCGCTATCCATCCGATCCCAGTTAATGCGACCATCTGGACCCGCAGTCTCATAACGAGCCAAAGCATAGTGAGAGGGCGTAGTGCCATCAGGATGAATGAAAATGACGCTGTTGTTATTTGGAGTCTTGCTGCTGTTATCTGACATGGTATTGTCTGGTGTAGAAATTAAGAGTGGATTGAGCAAACCATCGTTAATTCGTTGAGCGTCATCAAATCGCCACTAAGTATTTCTGCTTGTCCAAACATGTCCTATTCCTGAGACTGAGGCACAGCAAAGCTTCCGTGAATCTCGCAGAGCTTCACAGGCTGCAATGCCTACAATGCGGGTGTGTAGCCTTTAATTTGAGCTCAAATTTTTAGGAGTAGCCGTGTTGGAGATGAGGGAGCCGGGTTAAGTGAGCGGTCAACATGTACAAGGATTAACCCGCTACGTTAAGAAATGCCCCTAGTAGGACGTTAAGAGTAAGTAAAGCTTGACCGATCTCCGTCTACAGTCATAGAAAGGTCGAACTTGAAATGTAAACAAGCTAACAGCAGTTTTTCACAAATTATTCAAGATCTCTGAGCTTAAGATTTCTATATGTTGCGAGATAGTCACTCTCTACTCATAAAATCTTAGGATCTGTTCTGGTCGGGCAATCGTTTGCGCTTGAATGGTTTTTCCGCCACGCCCGCTTTCTTTACGTCCCCTAGAATCGTTAAAATACAAGCGATATCTGAGTCAATGTAACTAAATCACCGCCATATTATGAGTGTAGTTAGCCAAGTTATTCTCAACGCCGACGATGAACTCCGCTATCCTACTAGCGGCGAACTTGAAGGTATCAAAGAGTTTTTGCAGACCGGGGAGCAGCGAATTCGGATTGCCGCTGCCCTTTCTGAGAATGAGAAAAAGATTGTGCAAGAAGCCAGCAAGCAGCTTTGGAAAAAGCGCCCTGACTTTATTGCTCCAGGCGGAAATGCTTATGGCGATCGCCAGCGTGCCCTCTGCCTGCGCGACTACGGCTGGTATTTGCGCCTAATTACCTACGGAGTTTTGGCGGGCGACAAAGATCCAATTGAGAAAATTGGGCTAATCGGCGTGCGTGAAATGTACAACTCGCTGGGTGTACCAGTTCCTGGTATGGTTGAGTCGATTCGCTGTCTTAAGAGAGCTTCGCTCAGCTTGCTTACTGAGGACGATGCTAAGGAAGCCGCACCTTACTTTGACTACATCATTCAAGCGATGTCGTAGCGTCATCATTCAAGCGATGTCGTAGCGTTGACACGAACCTAAAAATTAACTAAATTTGGCTCCCCACGTTTTGTAGAAATCCTGGCCGCTAATGGTCAAGCTTTTTACAAAATGCGGGGAGATTTTGATCTCAAGCTAAGTTAAAAAAACTCAAAACTCCAACAAAGCGCATGAAACTAGGAAAGGTCGTCAAATCAAATTCTCACTGTGACTATGTCGTGCAGTTAGACGACAAACTGGAGGTGAGCAATCCGCCTCAGGCAGAAGACTACGGATTTGGCAGCTTTGTCAAACTGGAAGAATCAGGCGGACGGCACTGGGCGGTCGGGTTAATTTACAATACTCAACTGTTTAATCCCACGTTTCTCAGCAACGGGCCCCGTCTTTCGAGCGAACCAGATCCTCTGTTTGCGCCGGATTTAGTCAACGAAACCCGAACTTTGCTAGGCACGGTTTTGGTTGGGACGCTGGAGGTGGAGGACGATCGCACCTATGGAGTTCATGGAATTCCCCGCATCGTTGTGCCGGTCAATACTCCCGCATACAAAATGTCCGAAGCTGAGGTGCATCAGTTTCACCGGAATCAGATGCAGCGTCCTCAGTTTTGCTATTACAGTCACTTGCTGCGCTGCGGCGGCAGTTTTGCGGCTCAACTCACCCAACAGGTGCTACAAGAGTTGGCAGACAGCAACCTGTTCCCAGATGCCGATCAGCGAGCTTTAGAAATTCTTTGCAAAGAGTTGTCCTGGAAGAATACGATGGGAGCAATGCGCTAGAGACTGTTTGACTAGAGCTTGCTAAAGTTACTATTGCTTACCAAAAGTCGAATTTTCCCAATCGATTGTAAAGTACGCGCAAAGTAAGCACTGGGTGTTGCCAGGTGTTTCAAAAGGGTGCGGTTTCTATTCGGGCTGCGCTAGGCTAGGAAAAGCTAATAAAAAACCGACAGATTCCGTACGGAGACTGTCGGTCAGTCGTGTGTTCCCTGTTGATGACTCGGCTAGAGTTGAGTCTCCTACAGTATGTCTGGACTTAGATAGGGCGATCGCGATCCTGATCAGCTTCAGCCGTGATTCTGATCACAGATTGTCTTCGCTCTATCGTCTCCCTTTAAAGGCGAGGATTCACATCTCTAGCCATTTCGCGATACTGCTCTGGGTCACTGTCCGGTCCGGTTTCCAAATTAGTGACTTCAGGCTCGGGTAAGTTTTGTTTTGGAGCAGTGGCGGCTTTGGCGGCTTCGCTGCCCGCTGCGGTTTGGTCAATTTCGCTGGTGCTAAAGGCTTTTGAAGCCTCATAATCATCCTGAACGTTCACCTCAGGCTGTTTTTCATTACCAGCAGCAATATTCTCAACGGCTTGTTGAGCATCAAAGTTTTGACCTTCTTTAGGAGATTCAGGCATAAAAGACTCCGATAGTGTTTATGTATTAGCAGAGCCATCCTACCGAGTCCGATCCCCGTTCTCTAATCTCCCTGGGAGAGATTCGACCTCTCTCTTCAGACGGGAATTGAGTAATCAAAAAACAGTGCCATCGCTCTCCAGTTGAATTGGAGGGGCGCCGCCTCTGAGCGTTGCAGCAATCTGTCGTCCTGCGCTCCAGGTACCGCCCTGTAAAACTTTGACTAGAGGCAGGGCCGTTTCTTCCATCCCTAGTTTGGTACGAATGGCTGTGGCGATGTGGTCTAGCAAAATAACAGTTAGCGATCGCCATTCAACAATCACTTCGGACTGTGGCAGATGTGGGGTTTGGGTGACAGCCGCATGTTTTGCCTGTAACAGTCCCAAGTCCAAACACAATCCGCCATTGCGGTATTCGGGCAGACCGGTGAGCTGGTCTAGCCCAGTAATTTCTAATCCCAGTTCTTGCAAAGGCTCCAGGAGGGAGTAGGTCAGCCATTGAGAAAGCTTGTGAAAGGGCACGAGCTGTGACCCGAATCCCGTATCGCGCAGAGCTGGATGAGTCCACACGTCACCCAGATTGACGTGGGCGATCGCAATTCGTCCTGCCCAAATGTCACCCAGTCCAGCCAAAACCGCCTGTAGAACCGCATTAGTGGGCAGTTTTCCATCTACTGCCTGATCCACTAGATACCGCACTAGATGTCCGGGACGCGGTTGCTCGCTGCCAAATAGCTCAGAATGTTGCGATAGGACTTTACCCAGGTTTCGCAGTAGGTTCAAGCGTCCCTGCAATCCGACTAAGGGATTCTCGTCTGTAACCTGAAAACCTTGTGTTAAGTCGGATTCGGTTAACTGCTGTAGTCCTGCTGCGTCTGCCTGTAGGGTTTGGCGATCGCTGGAAAACAGCCCATCACAAAATAGGTTGAAGCTGGCAACTGCCAAACCCTCAGAGCGGCAAAATACTTCACCCGTTTCTGACTCGATGTACTGCCAGGTGGCTCCAGCTCCAGCGTCAAGCAGCACGCTGGTTATCGCCAGGTCAAACTTTGCCTCTGCTTTTTCAATCGGGAAAAGGTGAGCAAGACGCTGATCGAGCTGCGCCAAACGCTGCTTTCTTGTGCCTACTTCAAAGTGTCGCCAGCGGCTATGGAATGGAATTTGCAGGTCAGGATAGACTTGCTGTGTCACCTGAATCACGTAGTCGGCAACAGATTCCAACTTGCTCAAATCACAGCGAAAATGCTGAAGCTGATCCTGGCACGCCAGGTCAAAAAGCTGTCCGCACCGTTCCCGAATTGCTGCTGGAGAACGCAGGTAAGCAATCGCCTCTCGCTCCACTGCTGATAAGTTCCCTGTGTTGACGTCCGTGTTGGCATCCATAGATTTATCACCCCTAAACGAGGACAGCTTACCGCGCCGCAAGGTCCTACCCGTTTAAGTCATACCCGTTTAAATTGTGTTGTGCAATTCAATCCTGTAGGGGCAGTTCGCAAACTGCCCCTACAGAAATATTTACGACAAATAAAAATCAAACTGGGATTAGCTTAGTCAGGGACTAGGCTAGCTTACCGCGTCGTTAAGCCAGCTTGTCCGTAAGGTAAGCCAGGTTATCTCGCCATGAAGCTGGCTTAGCTGGGGATTGAGCTAGCTTAGCGGGACACGAAGCTAGCTTAGTCATAGGTTAGGCTAGCTTGCCACGCTAGGAAGCCAGCCTAACCATAATCTGGGCTAGTCTGTTGCGTCACGAAGCCAGCCTCCCTACAGGTTAGGCTAGCTTACTGAGCCACGAAGCTAGCCTACCTAGAGGTGAAGTTAACCCAGCGTGCAACGAAGCCAAAGTGGCTACATTGCGAGATCAGTTTGCGTACTGTTGAACGGCTAGCACCAGTTTGTCTGTCCAGTGCTGTACTAGTTCAGCGTCGGCTGCTTCTACCATTACCCGAATCACGGGTTCCGTGCCGGAGGCTCTGACGAGAATGCGGCCGCGATCGCCCATCTCGGCTTCTGCCTGAGCGATCGCCTGCTGTAAGCGGGCATTGTCCTTCCAGTTGAGGCGGCGATCGCGGTCTTCTACGCGCACATTCCGCAGCAGTTGCGGATAGGTTTGAAAGCTCTGATCAACCATTTCAGCAAGGGAAACGCCAGATTGCCGCACGATAGTAGCCAAATGCAGCGCCGTTAGCAACCCATCGCCTGAGACACTGTAATGCGGACAGAGAATATGACCAGACTGCTCACCGCCCAGCATATAACCGTGTTTCACCATTTCTGCATGAACGTACTGGTCGCCTACGGCAGTGCGAATGAGCTTACCGCCTTGCCGCTCCCAGGCGCGTTCAAAGCCCAGGTTTGCCATTACGGTCGAAACGATGGTGTTGCCGGGAAGCCGGTTTTGCTGGCGTAGGGTTTCGCCCCAAAAGTAAAGAATGTAGTCGCCATCTACAACGCGTCCCTGAGCATCGACTGCCATAGCCCGGTCTGCATCACCGTCAAAGGCTACGCCCAAATCAGCATCGTGTTCTTGAACGGCAGCCTTGAGTGATGCAAGGTGGGTAGAGCCACAGTTAACGTTAATGCGATCGCCATCTGGGTAGTCGTGCAGACAAATTACGTCTGCCCCCATTGCCTCAAAGACTGCTGGGGCTAACTGTGCTGCTGCACCCCAAGCCAGATCTAGCACGATTCGCATTCCTGCCAAGTTGCCGTGGGGAATCAGCGGTTGCTGAAGCGACTCGACATACGCTTTTACCAGTTCTGGTCGGTGATAGTGCTGTCCTGGCTGGAAAGCGAGCTGTTTTTGCTGGCTAGCCCAACCGCCTTCACCCCGCAGCGCGGATTCAATTTGGGTCTGCAATTGGGGTGAGAGCTTAGTGCCGTTTGCGGCAAAAAACTTAATGCCGTTGTCTTCGGGGGGATTGTGGCTCGCAGAAATCATCACACCGCCAATCGCCTCTGACGTGCTGGTCAGGAAAGCCACGGTAGGCGTAGGGCACAATCCCAAATTCCAAACTTCTAGACCCGCTGCAGTCAATCCAGTAGACAACGCAGTCGCTAACATCGGGCTAGAGTTACGAGAATCTTGTCCCAGGATGATCAGCCCCGGTTTTGCTGTAGTTGCCTGCAATACTCGACCGGCCCAAAACCCCACCTGTAGTGCTAGGGGCACGCTCAGCAAGTCACCTACTCGCCCACGAATGCCGTCTGTCCCAAATAGCTTTGTTGCAGGTAAAACGAGAGGTTCCCAATCCGCGCTGTGCAGCGTCACGGGTTGAGTTGCAGTAAAACCTGAGTCAGTCTGACTGGGACGGGATGTCCAGTCAGAGGATACAGAAGATAAAACCATATCAGACACTCCACACATCTCACACACTGGAGCATACCACCTTCGTAAAGATCCCTAAATATTTCCGATGAGAGATCCACAATTCGTGCTTGCATTCTTCTCATCCTGAATAGTTGCAGTGGATTACATCTCTCTAAAGGCTTTTTCTCAAGAGGACGCTTCCCGTTGAACACACTCTTGTACAGACGCAATGAATTGCGCCCCATCAGGATCAATTCGTGTGGAGACGTAAACCTGTGAAGACGCAAATAGGACGCACTCCGGTGCGTCCTATCTAAAAGTTCAAATCTAAAAATTCAAAACAGATTTTTCTACAGCCCGACTTCTGCCAGGAGCGATCGCATTTCTACCCAGGTCAACCCCTGCTGAATGTAGTGAGGAATTTGGGGGTTGTAAGGACTTTCTACTCGATCGATTGAGATGATTTCTGCCTCATCCGGTAAGACTGGAATATCTGGGTCAGCGGCAGTTGGGTGCATCAGCGAACTGGAAAAGCCCCTGAAAATTGCGATTTGGTCAGCCTCTCCGGCGATCGCCACTTCTACCAGCAGCACTTCATCTGGACGTTTAATCGTATATTGTTCCAGTCGATGCCCCACGCCGCGCTCCATATGCTTCACCTCTGCTTATTTGCGCTTATTAATGGATCTACTGCTGCACCGCAGAACGTCCCTGTTTGCCCAACCTGACCAGAACAAAGTAAATCAGATACAGCATGTAGATAATCAGTCCAACAATTCCCAGAAAACCGAGGAAACCGGGAGCCGAGTTGGCGTGAAAGAAATCTTTGTAAATCAGAGGAGCTTCTAGCCAGACCTGACAAATCGGCAAGCCAAATGTTTCTCTCGACAAGGCACAGCGCACAAAAGGAACGGTAGCAATCGCTGCCACAATGCTATAGACGGTCACTGCCCAACGCCAAGAGGTAAAGGTCAGCTTCAACGGCTTGGTGGGCTGGTCGTCAATTTCTTCATTCAAGTCCACCCAAAACCAGAGGCTAATGGGGATCAGAACTGTCGCTATCAAACCGGCGATGAAACCGACTAAAATTCCCCCAATCATTAGATAAACCGTGATAGCTAATAGACTAGCAACACGCCAGTAGATTAGCAGGAGCCGCTGCATCGGTTCATTTTTTTGCACAAATGCCCAAATCAAAAGAATCAGGGGAAATAGAACCGTAAATAGAAGAGCCAGTCGGTAATCAGTCCAAACGAGCGATCGCAGAAGTTCCTCTTGCATAACTTGCCTAACTTAATGTCCCAGAAAAACCCAAAACTTCCGATTTTTCCACACTCCAGCGTAACATTCTCAGCTTCATCCCGATTTCCCCTACCCCTAACTCAGGAAATCGTACATACTCAATCAATACGCTCGTCCCAACTTCTAATCATTTCATTTCAAAGAGAACCATGAAGCTGATCAAGCTTCTATTTATCCGACATGCTCAATCCCTTGGTAATCGGCAGAAACGAATGCAAGGGCATGGCGATTTTGAGCTTTCAGCCGAAGGAGTAGAGCAGGCAAAAAAGCTGGCTCAGCGGTTGGTGCTGGAGCATAAACGTCCCAGCTATATCTACAGCAGTCCTCTCAAACGAGCAGCCCAAACTGCAGAAATTTTGCTTACCCATGTTTTGTCTGCGACTGCTGCATCTTTCAAGAGTGCGTCCAGCTTGAATCCGGTTTCTAGCTCAACTCCGGATGAAGCTAAGCTCCTTAATCTTCAGGTGGAGTATGCCGATGAGTTGAAGGAATTTCAGAACGGAATTTTTGAGGGATTGACCTGGGCTGAGGCAAAACAGCGCTATCCGGCTCTATGTGAAGCGCTGGAAAATTCTCCAGATTGGATTCAGATTCCCGGCGCAGAGTCGCTGCAAGAGGCTCGCGATCGCGCCCGCCGATTTATTCAAACTCTGCTGACTCGTCATACAGAAGACACGCAAATTTGGGTTGTCACGCATAGCTGGATTTTGCAGCATTTGATCGCAGAATTATTGGGAAGCGATCGCTCCTGGCGACTACATGCCCACAACACCGCCATATTCGAATTTTGGCTCGACCGCTCCCGCTGGCATCACACCAATCAAAACCGCCTCAACACTGACCTGTGGCAAATTCGTCGCTTCAATGATTATCGCCATCTAGGTTAACTGGACAAGCTTGCAATGCTGTTTGAATAACCTTGAGGAGATCTAGTGCGACTAGTTCCACCAGCAGCTTGCAACGAATATAACGGTTCTTGCTTGAGTGGAATACAAAGCACGGCATAGAGCAGTGGCGCAATGCACTACTGCTCTATGCCGTGCAATTGAGAATTGATATAGATGCTGCCATGAAGGCGATCGCTAAAACTGTCACTGGCGTTCAAGAAGGTGATGAACGGAGATACTCTAACATCCGGAGATTATTAAAAATCAGTAACGCTTAGGGCCTGACCGTGCGATATTGTTAAGGCAAATATGGGGTATTCTCAAATACCTAACTCATTGCTGAATCACCATGCCAACCATGGTCAATCCAATGGACGACATCGCTAGACAAGCTCGTCAGGGCAGCGTCGCCGCGATCATTCAAGTTCTCAACGAAAAGCTGACAGACTCTGGTGTAAGAACCAGGGCCATTTTGGCTGAAGGGATTTTACAACTCTTGTGTGAAGCCCCTCGTCTCGACCAGCTAGAAAAGCCTGTCCTAGTCAACCAGGTTCGTCAGATTCTAGAATCACTTCAGCCTCGTGGCATTCGGCGCGTCAGAATTAACAGCCGCATTGTGCGAGAACAGCAACTCCTATGGTTAGAAGAAATTAACCGTGATCCAGAGAACCAAGTGCTTTGGTCAGAAGAAATTCGTCTATCCAAGGTAAATCCGTTACAGCGACTCTCCCAAGATTGGAAAACTCAAAAAACGGAGTCGAGTAAATCCTTACCCAAGACAGTAAAATCTTCAACTCTGCGTGAAAAACGGCAGTTTTTTCGTGGCATCTTAGGGGGAGCTGTTCTCTGCTTGCTGCTGCTGCTGGGGGGAGGGTTACTCTACAGCCAATTGGGGTTCGGGCTGCTAAATCAAATTCAACCGGATGGGTTGGGAGAGTCTGAAGCTAGACAAGAAGCTACAAGCGTTGCCAGTCCTCCGCTTGATGCTCCAGACTCCTCAGCGGAGGCTCAGCCAGAGAACGAAGCTTCAGGCTCAGCGGCGGTTACTCCATCGGGAGACCCGTTTGTCGAAGCAGTTAGGCTGGCAGAACGGGCAGCAACAGAGGGTCAGATCGCTCAGTCTTCCGCTGATTGGCTGGAGTTAGCAACCTACTGGCAGCGGGCTTCTGACTTGATGGCTCAAGTTGCTCCTGGAGATGGGCGTTACCAAACGGCACAAAACCGGATGCAGGTCTATCGGCAAAACAGTGAAGCAGCGCTTCAGCAAGCTCAGAGCAAGCGCACCGAGCCAGAGCAGGCTACTCAAACAGGCAACTAAGCCTACTAGACTGGCAAAATCCAGCTATCATAGCGTGGTGGTGGTATTTAAACAGTGTTTTCAGTAGCGTTTCAAGTTGACGCTGCTCAAATTTCTGTGCTGGCACCTCTACAACGTTCGTTGCAGCAACTGAAGATATGGGCAGACAACGGTTACTTTTGGCGGTGATTTTGGCGCTGGCATTTGCTGCCGCGGTGGTGATTGTAGCGGTGCCAGTGCGGTTAGGGCTGGATTTGCAGGGTGGGTCACAACTGACGCTTCAGGTCAAAACGACTGAGGCTGTCCCAGAAATTACAGCAGAAAAGCTGGAGGCAGTCCAGCAGGTAGTAGAAAATCGGATTAATGGACTGGGTGTGGCTGAAGCCGTAGTGCAAACGGCAGGCGAAGACCAGCTTTTGGTACAGCTACCGGGAGTCAGCGACCCTGAGCAGGCAGAACGAGTTTTAGGTGGCACAGCTCAGCTAGATTTTCGCTCTCAACGTCCCGGCACGGAACAGCAGCTTGGAATCACTTTTCAAGCCCAGCAGCTTTTGCTAGCTGAGAAAGAGCGAATTCGAGACGGTGGAGATGAGGAGGCGATCGCCCAAAACCAGGAGGCTCTCGATCAGAGTAATGAGGCGATCGCTCAATTCTTTGACAAAACTGGGCTAACAGGCGACATGTTGCAAAATGCTTTTGCAGCCCCCATTGGCACCAATTCCTGGGAAGTTGGGCTCGAATTTAACCAAGAAGGCGGTGAAAAGTTTGCCCAATTGACCAAAGGTATTGCCGGTACAGGACGGACTCTAGGCATTTTCCTGGACAACGAATTGTTGAGTGCCCCAACAGTTGCCGTTGACTATGCCCAAACAGGCATTACGGGCGGAAGGGCCAGTATCACCGGCAGATTTGATGCTCAAACCGCAAGTGAGTTAGCCGTTCAGTTGCGAGGGGGGGCTTTGCCCGTTCCGGTTGAAGTGGTTGAAAACCGGACTGTTGGTGCAACTCTGGGACGAGATAGTATCCAGCGCAGCATCTATGCAGGAATCGGCGGCTTGCTGCTGGTGTTGATTTTTATGGTGGTTTACTACCGTTTACCTGGTTTAATCGCGGATATCGCTCTGATCATCTACTCAATTCTCACCTTCGCCATCTTCAGTTTGCTGAACGTAACGTTGACGCTTCCTGGAATTGCAGGATTTATTCTCAGCATCGGTATGGCAGTTGATGCAAACGTGCTGATTTTTGAGCGTACCCGTGAAGAGTTGCGGGCAGGAAAGACGCTCTATCGTTCTGTTGAAGCGGGATTTTACCGTGCTTTCTCTAGCATTCTTGACAGTAATGTCACCACTTTGATTGCCTGTGGTGCCCTGTTTTGGTTAGGCGCAGGTTTAGTCAAAGGATTTGCACTGACGCTGGCGATCGGTGTTTTAGTCAGTATGTTCACAGCGCTGACCTGTAGCCGGACTTTGTTATTGGTGGCGCTAGGGTTTCCAGGGTTACGGAAGCCCAAGTTGTTCTGCCCTAACCTGCCCACTTCCACCTCATCTCAGGCAGGAGTAACGTCATGAAGCTACAGGTAATTCGACAGCGATCGCTCTGGTGGACGATTTCCTCGGTGATTATCCTGAGCGGTATTGTCGCAATGGTAATTTCTTGGAATCAGATCGGTTCTCCTTTGCGTCCCAGTCTCGACTTTGTTGGAGGCACACGCCTACAGCTAGAGCTAGACTGCACCCAACCCAACAATTGCGATGACCCGATCGAGCCAGGAGAAGTCCGTCAGGTTCTAGCAGAGCAAGATTTGGGCAGCAGCAGCATTCAAGTCTTGGGAGACGAGCGGCACGCCCTCTCCATTCGTACCAGTGTGCTAGATGTCAATCAGCGAACTCAACTGCTAAGTGCGTTAAGTGAACAGATTGGTACCTTTGACCCTCAAGCCACCCAGATTGACACCGTTGGACCTACCCTGGGTCGTCAACTTCTCTCTTCAGGGTTATTGGCGCTGGTTGTTTCCTTCGTTGGCATTACGGTTTATTTAAGTCTACGATTCCAACTGGATTACGCCGTTTTTGCCATTGTTGCGCTATTCCACGATGTGTTAATCACAGTAGGAATTTTTGCCATTCTGGGATTAACCATTGGCGCTGAGGTAGACAGCTTGTTTATCGTGGCTCTGCTGACTATCGTAGGCTTTTCGGTGAATGACACCGTTGTGATTTATGACCGAATTCGCGAAACGATGCAGCAGGAGCCAAGTCGCAATATTAACGACATTGTAGATGACGCGGTAAACCAAACTCTGGCGCGATCGATCAACACCTCAGTTACAGTGCTGTTGACCCTTTCCTCAATTTTCTTGTTTGGTGGAGAGACATTAAAGTATTTTGCCCTAGCATTAATTATTGGGTTTACGATGGGTGCTTATTCCAGCATCTTTATTGCGAGTACTTTGCTCGCTTTATGGCGAGAGCGTTTTGGTCAACCAATTCCTGTCCCTTTAGATTCTTCTAGCTCAGACGATGCCTGACCATGGTTGAGTCCGAATCTTCAGCCCAAGACCATCCTCTGCGTTATGATCCGGCTTTTCGGCGGGAGCTTGAGCGGCTACATCGGCTCACAGTTTATGGCAGGTGGGGAACGGTTTGTTTGCTGTGGCTACTGTTGGCTCCGCTGAGCCTATGGAGCTTGCGCTCGGAGTTTGTGCTGTGGATGGACTACTTCACTTGGACGGCTGTTCGCTATACGATCGCCTATAATCCCATCCAAGCCTTTTTTTTGTCATTGTGTATTGGTATGACGGTCGCGGTTTTGCTGTGGCAGAGCCGCAATATTCTTTGGGGAATCTCCGACCGCCAAACCAAACGCTTAGAAAAACAGCTATTGCAAATTCGCCAACAGGGCCCAAGGCACCCGCTCTGGCGCTGGGTGACGAATGAGCGTTCAGCGCCTTAGTCAGCGCCTAACAAACTGACTAACAGTGCCTTTTGAGCATGAAGGCGGTTTTCTGCCTGATCCCAAATCTGCGAGTGGGAGCCTTCCATCACCTCGTCGGTAATTTCTTCGCCTCGGTGGGCAGGGAGACAATGCAGCACGATCGCCTTGGGATCAGCGATGTCCAGCAGTTGTTGATTGACCTGATAGGGTTGAAAGACGGGAATGCGAGTAGCTGCAAAGTCTTCCTGTCCCATGCTGGCCCAGACATCCGTGTAAAGAACATGTGCGCCATCCGCTGCTGCTTCCGGATCGGAAGTGAGTAGAATCTGGGTGCGATCGCCTGCCAACTTCTTTGTTAACTGGACGATTCCCTCATCTGGCTGATACTCGGCTGGAGTCGCCACCCTGACATTCATTCCCACCAGCGCACAACCCAACATCAAGGAGTGCGCTACGTTATTGCCATCGCCTAAGTAGGTCAACGTCAGCCCCTCCAAACCGCCAAACTGTTCTTGAATGGTCAGTAGATCTGCCAAAACCTGACAGGGATGCTCTAGATCAGTTAACGCATTGATGATCGGAATCTGGGAATAGTGGGCAAAAGTCTCTAACTCCTGCTGTTCATACGTCCGAATTGCCAAAATATCAAGATATCGGTCCAACACTCGCGCTGTGTCAATCGTCGGCTCCCCCCGGCTAACCTGCGTAGTGCTGGTGTTGAGGTCAATCACCTGCCCACCCAGTTGATACATTGCCACCGAAAAGCTAACGCGAGTTCGAGTAGAAGCCTTCCGAAAGAGTAGCCCTAAAACCTTGCAGCAGCGGGAGCGAGCTTTTCCTGCCTTTAAAGCTGCTGCCAAATCTAAAAGACCTAATACTTCATCAGTATTTAGGTCAGCTAAACTGAGCAAATCCCTTCCCTTTAGCGCTTCTACACTCATCCCTACGTCCCAAGTAAAACTGTCCTAAAAACCCTACCAGATATTTTCAAAGCAAAATCAAGTTAAGTCCGTTATTTTTGCAAATTTGTGAGGTTACCATTCCTTGTTTGTTCTTTGGCGTTTGAGAACGCCCAATGACCCATGACTTCTTTAAGCGCTTTCTTGAATCGCAAGCACAAATTGCGGATCTAAGCGATCAGATAAGTCAGGAATCTGGTCAATTTGTTCCTGATTTTTGAGGAAGTTTGCTAGATCATGCATTGGCTTTAAAACATAGAGATTGCTGTCAGGATTGTTGAGCATCTCAATGTTCGCATTCAGGTTTGCCAGCTTAACTCCTTTTAACTGTTCGCTTAGATCTTGTGGAGTTAACTCTAGCCGCTCAGCGGCGATCGCCAACCCCTCGTCAGGATTAGTGGTGAGGAATTCTAATCCTCTAAGATTGCCTTGAATAAAAGCGGCGATCGCCGCCGAATTGTCTGAGATTGCCCCAGTGTTAAAGATGAATAAATCAGCGATCGCCGTCGGTGTTGCTAACTTTGAACTGTCATAGATAATCCGCCCATCTGACTGAGCCTGCTCTGCTGTAAACAGAAACGGCGCATAAGTGACAGCAACCCCAACATTGCCAGATTGATAAGCCGCCGCTGCCGCATCTGGCGTAACATTAACCAGCGTTACATCCGCTTCGGATAATCCCGCTTCAGACAACACTTCAAGTAAAAAGAAATGGCTGACTCCACCGATTTCAACCGCGATTTCTTTACCTTTGAAGGCAGCAATATCTGGAATGCTATTTCGAGCAAGAATGCCGTCACCTCCATTAGAAGTATCCACGACATAGACTACCCGGTAGTCGGCCCCATTCGCCGCAAGCAAAACCGCCTCCGATGGCACCAGTGAAAGACCGTCGATCTGCCCTGCGGCAAAAGCAGCACTGGCATCTGTCCCAGAGCTAAACACCTTCACATCCAGATTTAGCCCCAATTCCTCAAAAAATCCTTTTTCCTGAGCAATATACAGAGGGCTATAGCCAATCCAGGTGACGATTCCCACTGCAGCAGAGGTAGAATCTGCTGCGGTCTGAGAGGGTTGGGCAGCCTTAGTACAGGCATGAAGAGCAATTCCCCCTGCAGCGCCAGAAATAAGCTGTAAAGCCTGCCGCCTAGTCCAACTTGATCCCATGAACGTGACCGCCTTTGCGCTAGGTTCGCCAAAAGCATCATGACATTTGGGTAAGTAATTTGTGTAATCTAAGCTACACCCATCAGGATGTGACTAGAGCGGGATGTAAGGTGAGAATTTCAACCCCATCTTCAGTGACAGCGATTGTATGCTCAAACTGAGCCGAAAGCTTGCGGTCTTTGGTCAAGGCTGTCCATTTGTCAGCCATCACCTCAACTTCCCAAGTCCCTTCATTAATCATTGGCTCAATCGTGAATACCATCCCGGGTCTCAACTTTTTGCCTTTGCCTCGGGTGCCGTAGTGCGGAATTTGGGGAGCCGTGTGGAAAATACGGCTGACTCCGTGTCCAACAAAGTCTCGAACGACTGAGAAACCTTCTGCTTCCGCATATTCTTGAATGACTGCCCCAATATCACCAATACGGGCACCAGGTTTCACTGCTTTAATGCCCCGGTTTAGGCATTCTTCAGTAACTTCAACTAGCTTTCTAGCAAGGGGAGAAGGTTCACCCACAAAAAAGGTGCGGGAGGTGTCGCCGTGATAGCCATCCAGAATTGGAGTGACATCAATGTTGATGATGTCACCCTCTTTTAAGATTTGCTTGGCATTAGGAATGCCGTGACAGACGACCTCGTTAATGCTGGTACAGATAGATTTTGGGAAACCGTGATAGCCCAGCGGAGCGCTTTTAGCACCATGTGCTTGAGTCCAGCGTTCAGCTTCATCGTTCAGGTCTAAGGTGCTAACTCCAGGCTTTACCATCGGGGCGAGGTGGTCAAGGAGTTCAGCCGCCAGTTGTCCAGCCCGACGCATTTTATCAATTTCTCGGCTCGACAACAAAACAATGGGTTCGTTATCCATGAATTTCTAGCTACTATGTTTCCCTTCTTTTACTTTAACCTGCTCTCATTGGACTTCTCGCAGATTGAAGGTTTTGGCTTGGATCAGTGACGCTTACCGGACTAGCTTTTCCGTTGGTGAGGCGTAACATATTTAGCAGGAAATGCAGCTGTTTGCTTTACCTTCATGTGGGTCTAATGTGCATGAATTTAGTGCATTCGACCACAGGGGACTGGTCTGCAACAGGTCAGGTTGAGAGAACAAGCCAGATTGAGGAAACAGATCGGGTCGAGGAGAGTAGCCACGTGCATCTCGCCGCCGCATCATTCTGACAAACGTACTCCAGTTCAGCGCTTTTTGTTTCATTCTTTCTTTTAGCGCTTTTGCTGCAAGCGTATAGCCACCGTCTGCTCCGTCTACAAAATGCACCTGAGGACCGTTTCGCTCAAATACCATGCAGGTCATTAAGGCGCGATCGGAGGTATACGTCCCGTATACTAATTTGCCTTGCTTGTATTTTGTTTCCAAGTAGCTATTTAGTGCCTCCCGTTGCGCGGCTGTGCCTGAAATCACCATCCGTAGCATGTCGTCAAACTTTTTATAGTCAGTTGCGCCAACCACGATGTCTTTGTATGTGCCCCAATCCATTTCCCCTGCCTGAGTTTTGAAATGCATTAGGAACAAACCTAAAAGGTTTTCTAGCTGAATTTTCCATAAATACAGCTGTTTATGAAACCGACTGCCTGATTTTGCCCGTAGTTTGGTTTCCTTTGAAAGCTTTTTGGAGCTGAATGTTAAGTTAAGCGTCTTGCTATGAACGGGACGATAGCTTACTTCATCGCCATAAATCTGCTGAATTTTATTGATAATTTCAGCGTAGAGGCTTGCTAAGTTTTCGCTGCCATAGGCAGTTGCCATGACTATTAGGCTGACAAATTCTCCATGCTGACTAGGAATGTCTTGCCAACGACACTCTAATCCAGACAGATCTACATCTGCGAAAGACTTTTCAGGTGTAATCCTATAAACTTCTGTAGCATTTGGGTCTTTCAAAAGCTCTGTTGCGTAGGTTAACCCGCCTCCAATGAAAACGCTTTGGCTGTAGTTTTCTGAGACTTTTAGTTTGGCAACCTTTACGTCGTAGTTAGCGGCGATCGCCACTGACACTGGCACGATTCCGACGCGTAAATCCATCCCAAATTCTTGAACTGCCAACTGTTGTACAACGCTCAAAGCCTGTTTTGTTTTAGCAAAAAGACTCGGTGGAATCAGAATTGTTGCCCCATCTCCACCAAACACAAACGGAATATCGGTTGTGTCCTTATGACTATTTGCTCCATTTCCCAATGTGTTTAGCACTGCAACAATCGAGCAAGCGCCCAGCAGGTTCACATCCTTGTAGTGCCCTGACTCAATTGCCTTAGTTGATTCAACAATGTCAGTAATCACGATGTACCAGTCTTCTGGCACGGGTATGAAATTGCTGGAATTGGTGATATCCAGAAAGTCCGTTAAAGTTGGAAGTTCTGAGTAGAAGTTTGCTGTAGACATGCTTTTGTCCTGATCTTGAATCAAACTGCTGGATCGCGATTCAAGCACCCAATAAAAGTCATTAAAGCAGTCGTTGCTCTGCTGACGGTATATTCTAAAGTTAGAAACAAAAGGTGAAGAACTAGAGAAAATAACTGAATTTCTTTTGGAGATTTTGGGCTGGCTTCAGAGAAAATCGCAAACGGCATCAATACTATTATGGCAGTTCACTTACTTCAGCATCTATGTGGGACTACGTAAGTCAGTGGAACTTGAATAGAAGCAAAATTTCCTGCTAGGATACGCTCCACTTCGGGAGCAGTGCGTACAGCATTGTCCTATCAAAAAAATGGGGTGAGTTCAAAGCTCTCACCCCATTTTGTTCTAGATTAAGGCGATCAACGCTATAACCGTCTATTTAGCAGCAGCAAATTGTTCTGCTACATAATCCCAGTTGATCAAGCTGTCTACGAAGGTTTTAGCGTAGTCTGGGCGACGATTTTGGTAGTCGAGGTAGTAAGCGTGTTCCCAGACATCCATCGTCAGCAGCGGAACCTGACCCAGAGCGATCGGGTTTTCGGCGTTGGGGGTTTTGGTTACTTTCAGGGTGCCCTTGTCTAACACGAGCCATGCCCAACCGCTACCAAACTGGGTGCCACCCGCTGCAAGAAACTCTTCTTTGAACTTGTCGAAGCTGCCAAAGTCAGCGTTGATTTTGTCGGCTAGCGCTCCAGTGGGAGTACCACCGCCATTAGGCTTCATGCAGTTCCAGTAGAAGGTATGGTTCCAGGCTTGGGCTGCGTTGTTAAAGATCCCGGTTTTACTAGAGTCGCCGTAGGTTGCTTTGATCACTTCTTCGATCGACTGACTAGCAAGTTCTGTTCCTTCAACCATCTTGTTGAAATTGGTCACATAGGCAGCGTGATGCTTATCGTGATGAAACTTCAGGGTATCTGATGAAACATGAGGTGCTAAAGCTTCGTAATCGTAAGGTAGGGGGGGAAGTTCGTAAGCCATGTGTTCGTGCTCTCCTCTTCAAAGGTTTTCGGGATCTAGAGCTGAAAAGCTTGATAAAACTTGCCAATGGACTGGAGCGATCGCTCTGACCATTGCAGCGCTATCGATAGGATTTTATATCAAAAGTTCTCCCAATAGATAGAGCTACAGAATACTAAACCCTTTCAGAACGGTGGAGAAGCTTTGATTCACGAAGGAAAACGCAATTGGAACTTTTGATAGATTTCTCTTTCAAAAGTTTACAATAAGGTAAGTGTGATGACTCCAATAGGAGGAAAACCTATGGCTTTTGAATTGCCATCCCTTCCATACAGCAATGACGCGCTAGAGCCTTATATCGATGCGCAAACCATGCAAATTCACCATGACAACCATCATGGAACCTACGTAAGCAAGCTCAATGCTGCGTTAGAAAAGCATTCTGACTTACAGAACAAGTCTGTTGATGAGTTGATTCGTGACTTAAACACGCTACCCGATGCGGTGAGAACAGCGGTACGCAATAACGGGGGCGGACACTTTAACCACACCATTTTCTGGACGCTTATGGCTCCCAATGGTGGGGGAGAGCCAAACGGGGCGATCGCCCAAGCAATCACTGATACATTTGGTGATTTCGAGAACTTCAAGCAACGGTTTAATGATGCAGGTGCGGGTCAGTTTGGTAGCGGTTTTGTTTGGCTAGTTCGCACTGCTGACGGCAAGCTAGACGTGGTTAGCACCCCAAATCAGGACAACCCATTAACCGAAGGGCATTTCCCCATCTTGGGCAATGACGTGTGGGAACACGCTTACTATCTGAAATATCAAAATCGCCGCCCCGAATACCTAAAGCAATGGTGGAACGTGGTCAACTGGAACGAAGTTAACAACCGCTTCGCTCAAGCTAGCCGATAGGGTTACGATTTAAAGGGATCGGATTTGGTCACTGACCTGATTTAGAGAACTTGCAGGGACGTTTTACGAAGCGTCCCTGCAAAGCGTAGATGTTGGCGAATCAGATCTGGGTTTAGCAATCTGGATTTAGTAACGGATGACTTTGTTCTACTGAAAGTTAACAATTCGGGCAAAGTCAGATGGCTCGAGGCTGGCACCACCTACCAATGCACCATCAATTTCGGGCTGAGCCATTATTTCGTCAATGTTGCCAGGTTTTACAGAGCCGCCATATTGGATTGGCACGTTTGGATTAGTGAGTTGGCTACGAATCAGACCAATCACTCGGTTTGCTTCAACCGCCTCACAGGTATCCCCTGTGCCAATCGCCCAAATGGGTTCATAGGCAATTACTAGATTGTCTTGATCGACCTCCACCAGGCACCGCTTTAGCTGCTGGGTGATTACAGTTTCAGTCTCACCCTGGCTGCGCTGATCCCCAGTTTCTCCAACACAAAGAATTGGCGTTAATCCGTGCTGTTGAGCTGCTTTGAGCCGCAGGTTCACCGTTTTGTCAGTTTCGCCAAAATACTGTCTACGTTCACTGTGCCCCACGATTACGTAGCGCGCCCCTAGCTCTTTCAGCATGACGCCAGAAATCTCACCAGTGTACGCTCCTGCGGCTTCCCAATGGATATTCTGTGCACCGATTTTGATGCGGCTTCCGTGCAAATTCTTAGATAAAGCTCCCAGAGCGGTAAATGGAGCGCAAAGCAAAATTTCCCGATCATCGGGAGTTTCATTCAGATGGTTCATAAACCCTTGCAGAAATTCCAGCGATTCCGCCTGGGTTTTGTACATTTTCCAGTTGCCAGCAATAACAATCTTTCGCACGGATGCCACAGTGTAGGGTTCAACACATTACGCAATGCATCCTACAGTTTAAGGTGTACCTGGATCAATCCCAGAGTTTTTTGTAACGATTTCAGGCAAATGCAGGTCAAACAGATTTGCTTAGATAAAATAAATCTTCATCTCTGCTTCAAAATCTCTTGATTGTTGCGTCGCGATCGCCTTAATTTCTTGCCATAAAATAAGGCAATGGGCGCAGTACAAATCACTAGGTTTTCTTGCTTTTCCTGATGTCTGCTCTATCTGGCGATTTTGTCAGACAATCCGTGTCTGAACTACCAGCACCTTTACAAAGATTTAGACATCTATCAAGTCGATACAGGCTGCTACTAGTAGCGCACAGTTTATGAATGGGCGAGAAAATGGGTCTAGTACAAATAACCATCAGTGCCAACTCGTTTCAGAATGTTCGAATGAGTCAGACATTCTGAACCAGATTAAGTGTGGGCATTTGCTAATGGTGAATGACCGACGACGAAATGGTCTGATTTTGTGTAAAGCCTATCATGCCGAGTTTGCTGGACCAGGTGCTGCAGTAGGCAGCTTTTTCGACGTAGACTGTGAGCGCGTTGTACCCGTCGGTGATTTGTCGTTAATCTCCCCTGAATCTCATGAGGAGCGTCAAAAAGCCTATCTTATCCGGCGGCAGTGGATTCGCCTGACGCAGCAGTTTACTGATAAATCACAGCCGCTCCAGCGGGCACAGATGATTCTGAATCAGTTTGAGAATTACTTTGACCAGGAAACAATTGAGCGAATTCCTGATGACGCATTTGCGCTATTAGTTGGGGTTTTGCCCTATTCGGTGAGAATGGTACGACGCCCTCCTGGGCAGCTCAACGTTAAGGTCAAGGTTTAGGAGTCGCAACACATCAATTCCTATGAAGGGCGTACTGTGGTGCGCCTTCATCCATATCTGCAACATCTTCACACCAAACTAGTGGCATGTGTAGCTTGCGTAGGTTGGGTTCCGCTGCGCTTCACCCAACCTACGCAAGCTACACAAGTTGAGAAGAACTGTAGGTTGGGTGGAGCAGAGCGGAACCCAACACTTTAGACTTGCCGTACTACTAGTGTAGAGTTTCAGAATTTGGGTGCGATCGCACTAATGACAATTAACAAATAGTAGTTCACGACCTAAAGCTGACAAAAGGTTTGAATTTCTCGCCAGATTTCAGGTTGAACATTCGCTAGAGCATGGTCGCTGTCGAGTTCGATCAGTTTGACCCAGGGGCGTTGATTTGCAAAGTCGCGGCTCGCCTGGATGGGAATCACCTCGTCAGATTGACCATGCAGAATCAAGGTAGGAAGCGATCGCTGTAGCTTTGTTTCTTCATATTGGGCAGCGTCAGCCACAAAGTCGTAGTGTAGAGGCAACATCCGCTGTGCACTGTAGTGATAAACCGATAGATATTCCTCTGTCTGCCAGCGCTGCACTTGCTCTGTGCCAAGTTTGGGCAACCAGTGCGCTAAAAATCGAAATGCAGGGGCTAGCAGCACTAAGTGCTCGACCTGATGCTGATATTCCCCCAACCAAGCGGCGGTTAGTCCACCCAAACTAGACCCAATCAAAGTGATAGGTTGTGGAGCCGGTGGAAATGCGGATTGAATTTGCTGAATCTGACGGCTCAAGGTCAGATGAGTGAAGTCTTCTTGATTCAAATCGGGAGTTTTGAGGTCGATTTTGAGCGATTGGAATCGATCGCTCAAATACACTGCTTTAGCTGATTGAGGGCTAGAGGCAAATCCATGTAGATAAATAAAAGTATTCGTTGAACTCATCGTGGAAACCTATAAATAAAAATCTATAGAAACATGCCTGATGTTGATTCACAGTTTGCAGAGTCGAGATAGATGCGCGACACTATCTTCTTTAGGGGTGACTCGTCACAATGGACTTGTTGGAATATCAGGCTAAGCAATTGTTTCACGAGATGGGAATTCCCATCTTGCCCTCGCAGCAAATCAACCATCCGAAGGATCTGAAGGGCTTAAAGATTCCTTATCCTGTTGTACTGAAATCTCAGGTCTACACGGGTGGGCGGGGCAAAGCAGGCGGGATTCGCTTTGTAGAAAATACAATTGATGCAGTTGCTGCGGCTCAAACTATTTTTAATTTGCCAATCACAGGCATGTATCCTGCTGTGCTGCTGGCAGAAGCAAAGTATGACGCGGATAGGGAGCTTTATCTAGCCGTGATATTAGACTGGTCGGCCCGTCGTCCACTCTTGCTGGGTTCTCAGCAGGGCGGGCTGGACGTAGAAGCGACTATTGGCGCAATGCAGCAAGTTACTGTGGATCAGGAGTTTTCTCCTTTTTATGCTCGCAGGCTGGCGTTAAAAATGGGGCTGCAGGGAGAACTGATTCAGTCGGTGAGTGACATTTTGGAGAAAATGTATCAGCTATTCCTGCAAAAGGATTTGGATTTGGTTGAAATCAATCCTTTAGCAGTGAGTCCTGCGGGAGAACTGATGGCACTAGACGGCAAAATTACAGCGAATGACGACGCATTGGGACGGCATCCGGATTTGGCTGCTCTCCAGGCGAAAATTCCCAATCAGATTAAAACCAGAATCTTGCCAAGGGACTCATCAGAAACGACATTAGTGGAACTGGAGGGCAATATTGGCATCCTCTGTAATGGTGCAGGGCTAACAATGTCCACGGTGGACTTGGTTCACCAGGCGGGAGGGCGGTTGGCTAGTTTTCTAAATCTGGGGAGTGAGTATCGGCACAATGATTCGCCTGCGGTTTTGCGCGACCGGATTCAGCAAGGGCTAGAGTTAATGATGCAGAGCAAAAATCTAAAAGTTGTATTGGTGAACATCCTGGGAAACGTAATGCTTTGCAAGCAGACTGCGGAGGCGATCGCCACTCATTTACAGCGTCAGCTTGATAGCTGCACAACACCTTTTGTGGTCAGACTAGTTGGGGATCAGTTTGACGAGTCCCGTCAGATGCTCCAAGCGTTGAACCTCCCTTTGTTTGACGATTTAGACGAGGCGATCGCCGAAGCAATTTCTCTTAGCAATAGCGTTTTAAGGGCAAAATGAATTTCACTTCAGAGAGCAAGGTATTGGTTCAAGGAATTACTGAACCACTCGGTTCTATCTATGCGCCATTGATGCAAGCTTATAGCGGTCAAATCTTAGCTGGGATCAGTCCTGGGCATGGCGGGCAAGAACTAGAAGGAATTCCAATATTTGACCTGGTTGAACAGGCTTTGTTTAGTGTAGGCACAGTGGATACAAGCGTAATTTTTGTGCCGCCCTACCAGGTATTGGATGCGGCGCTGGAGGCGATCGCTGCCGGAATTCGTCAACTCATCGTGGTGACAGAAGGGGTACCACCGATGGACATGATGCGCTTGTGCCGCATTGCAGAAGCGTCCGAAACCCTGGTTGTCGGGCCAAACTGCCCCGGAATTATTGTGCCTGGTCAGATTTTGCTGGGAACTCACCCAGCAGAGTTTTACACGCCTGGGAAGGTAGGGATCGTGAGCCGTTGCGGAACGCTTACTTATGAAGTGGCAAGAGAGCTGTCTCAGGCTGGGTTTGGGCAGTCGATCGCTTTGGGAATTGGGAGCGATCGCGTTATTGGTTCGACCTTTCAGCAGTGGCTTCAAATCCTAGACGAAGATGAAGAAACCGAGGCAATCGTGCTTGTCGGCAAAATCGGCAGCGACAGTGAAGAAGTTGCAGCTCGGTACATCATTGAGGCGATTGATAAACCTGTAGTTGCGTACATTGCGGGCCGTACGTTGCCTCAGAGTCAATACACAGGACATGCTGGAGCGGTAGTCTCTTCTCAAATTGCTGGATTGAGAGATGAAGTAGGCACTGCCAAAAGCAAAATTGCTGCCCTCAAGCAAGCAAAAGTTCCGGTTGCAGAACGTCCCTCTCAGTTACCTGATTTGCTGAAGCAAGTGCTTAAGGGTGGCACCAAATCCAGCCCTAAAAAGGGCTAGGGCAAAATTTCTACTGTGCCTTGCTGTCCGTCAATCTGTACTCGCTGCCCATCTTGCAATCGTTGAGTGGCGTTGCGAATGTCCATAACTGCCGGAATGCCATACTCACGAGCAACGATTGCTCCATGCGAGAGCCGCCCTCCTACTTCTGCAATTAAGCCGCCTGCCCTTGCCAACAGGGGTGCCCAGCCAGAATCGGTGTAGGGCACGACCAGAATCGTTTCGCGATCGACTTCTGGCAATCGCTGCAAATTTTGTAGCACTTTTACCCGTCCGATGACTCGACCTGGGCTTGCTCCAATGCCGCGCAGTTGGCGGGCAGTTTGTCCAACAGACTGCGATTGATAGGTCAGCATGGGCGGATCGTTGCCGTATACCAAAGCTGGCACTGACCGAAGCCGATGGTCTTGCTTGAGCTGCGATCGCCGTTCTGCAATCAGGTATGACAAGTTTTCTCGCAGTTTTAGATCTGACTCAGCAATGAGTCGCTGAATCTCATCGAATTTGAGAAAGAAGATATCTCCTGCTTGCTCCATTACACCTGATGACAGCCACAGTCGCTCCAGTGCTACAAAGCTCCAGCGCAGTTCTGCCAGCAGGCGACTGTAGAGCACCGTAACCTGCGCCTTCAGGTTCAAGCGAGATTGAACCTGGGTTGCCTTCCAGCTCTGCCGTAACTTAACTGCTGCGTCAGATTCTGCTGGCGGGTTAAACAGAAACTGGGTAAACAGGTCTTTGACGGGCTGCGGGTCTTCTTTCCAGGTAGAAACTGCGATATCCGTTCCTACACGGCTGAGATAGCCATAGCGATCGAGAAACTGGTTGAACTGCTCTAGAACCGTATTTTTGACACCATCCGGGTTGTCTATAAGAGCAGCAAAAACCGCAGAACTGTTAGGCTGAAGCGAGTCCAACGACATTGAAGAACGAGCATTTGCGGTTAAGGTTTGGAGCGATCGCAAAGCATCTACTTCGGGCATCTGGCTGGTGTCTAACTCTGCATCTTCGACTTTAGATAGCGCTTGCCGAATTGAGACGCTGAGTGGAGCCAAAATACTGTAGTAGGTTGCTCGCTTCAGCAATTCCAAAATTTGATTGATGCGTCCCAGCAGCGCTACGCTCGACAGTTCCTCCACGGGCTGAGCTTCGAGGTCAGCAAGTCCTGAAACAAAATGTTGCTGTTGATCCTGGTCAAAATCCTCTACCAGACGCAACTCTCGTCCCATGAGCCGCAGGAGCCCCGGTACATTTTTCAGCGTTGATGTTAAGGGCGGCTTGCTGAATCGGGCTCCTCTAGTAAGAAAGTCCAGACTTTCTGGCGGCAAACCCATGCGGCGAAAAATTTGCCCCAGCAACGAAGCATTGAAGTAGGCAGAGGAGTGGTGCAGCGTTGCCGTTTCATTGAAATCTAGCCCACGAGCGCGATCGCCCAGCACAATGGTAAAAATTTCACCCCAAACACCACAGGTGAGAGGACGGTTAATCGACCAGGTTAAGGGATGAATTAAGCCAGGAATTACTTCCGCCGCAATCTTACGCGTCCAGATAGGCAACAGCGTTGTAATGGGACGCGACTGCAACAGCCAGAGTTGCTGACCGTCATAGCTCCACTCAATGTCCTGGGGAACGCCATGATAGCGGGCTTCCAGATGACGAACCAGATAAGCTACCTGCTGAATCAGACGAGGCGGCACGTCCCCCGAACCTTCCACCTCAAGCGACAGCATATCGGGCAATCGCCAATCAAACGGATCGGTTTGGGGATCTTCACTAAAGTGAAACTCAATATCCTCGACCCAAACCCGATATTGCTCTGGGGTAAACTGCCCTGATACAATCCGCTCTGCACCACCGGGTAAGGCTTCGATGACAACTGCATCTCCTTGACGAGCGATCGGGTCACGGCTAAAGGCAACTCCCGAAAAAACACCCTGGATCTGATGCTGAATCACAACTGCCATTGCGCTTTCTGGCACTTTTAGGTCTTGCCGATATTGAACAGCGGCAGGACGGCTGTAGGAAAGCTGACATTGGGCGATCGCCTGCTCCAATACGGGCTGACTCGTCACTCTCAAAATCGACTCATACTGCCCTGCTGCGGATGCGATATCGGAGTCTTCACCGATTGCAGAAGATCGAACCACCAATGGTTCTTCAGCAGAGGGTTGCAATAACTCCAGTAAAGGAGCAGGATCGTCTCCTGGAGGCAGCACCCAACCCATTGGCACCGGATAGCCCCAACGACGCAACTGGGAAAGCGTTGCTGCTTTGTGACCAACTTTGTCAGGGTTGAGGTTGCGATCGAGCGAGAGAATGGCGCGATCGCCCCGAAAAAACTGAAACACAGACTGAGAATCTCCTCGTACTGCACCAGTGGACAGATTCAAGTCATCAGGAATTTTTTGATAAATCCAGGCTAATAACAGACTCAGGGTTACTGCTGCGCCTACCACTTCACCGCTATGGGGATGGCGGAGAGCCGTGACTAGTGGCAACAAAATCAGAACAGATGTGCGTCCTTGCTTACGCTCACGCAGAATTGTAAAGGTAGCGGCGCTAATCAAAAAAATCAGTCCTGCCCCAACCCAGTCGAACGCAATGTAGCCCCACACTACGTTGGTCGTACCTGCGCCATTACTGATCCAGTAACGTCCCATCACCAGCGCGATCAGCGCCATCAGTTCCCAAACTGGGTCAGTTGGAAAGAACTGCCTCGCTAACCAAACAGTCGCAATTCCCTTCAGTGCTTCCGACAAGACGGCCAAAATTCCAACAAGTCGCCCACCGTGATAAAACGCCGCTGAAACACTGACATTTCCCGTGCCAATCTTGGATAGTTGCCGACCCGTTAGTGCCCGTGTAATCCAACTGATCAGGGGTAAACCACCCATAAGTGGACAGACTAAGAAAATGAGCAGTGATCCCCAAACCTGCGTCAGCGTCATGAGCGTATCTAATCTCAGCAATTTTGGGATATGTCCCTGGATGATTATAGGGGCGATCGCTCAGTTCAAACGCTCTATCTCAAACCAAAATGCAAAAAGCGCCCCCTTTCGGGAGCGCTTTTGCTTGAGCTGGACTAGAGTCTAGCCAACAATGCTAGGAGCCTTCACAGAAGCGAGGTCGAGCGGGAAGTTGTGAGCATTGCG
>NZ_JACJOV010000083.1:0-3621 GCF_014695745.1 Leptolyngbya sp. FACHB-671
TCAAGTTGGAGATGGACACAGCGCTGGCGATGGAGCTATCACGGCATCGGGACATCCGCAGTTTTAAGCGCTACACCAACCGCAAGAACAAACTAGCTGCGAAGCGAGCGTTTCTCAAGGCAACTGACCAGCTTGACTAGATGGTTAATTGTAGAATCGGTCAGTGCATTGCCCGCATCATTCGGCTCACCCACGTGCGGCACGACGGAACAGCCACGCCGAACCGACGAACAGTGCGATAAAGAATCCATTCAGAACTGTAAGCTCTAGCGGTCCGCTCCATGGGTAACTTAATTGCGCGGTCAGCGCGACCGTAGCGACTGATTTCTGAGCAAGTGCTGTGGCAAACAGCGCACGGGACATTCCACGGGGTCGAAAGCGTGCAATGAGGGAGCCGATGATTCCGACGGCAAGCACCCCGAAGTACATCAGGTTGGCAAGGTCGCCATCCTTCCCGATGATGCCGACACCGAGACTAAGCCAGACCAAGATGAGTGCTGTCGCGATCGCGACACTGGCGGCAACTCGATACATCGTGTTATTCCTGTTCATTGTTCCTCCTCGATTGACTGGTAACGTCGCACGGCAGTGTACTTTTGTTCCTTCGCTTACAAAACTGCAAAGTTGGGTGGTTGATGGCAAACAAGCCAATCAAATCTCAAGGTTGTTTAGGACATGAGCATCATTGGGTGGTATTGTCCCCATTAATTCAAATGAACCTAAAGGAATCTTTCGCCCATTCAATAGGATTTCTACTTGATGGGTTCCAGGGTAATGCTTACGGGTTGTCATATCCGCCAGGGAGATTGATTTACCCAGTTGTATCGTTTCCCCCGGTGCAAGTTCAACGGTCTTCAACTTGAAAACCTTGGGGCTTGTCTTGCCATTTGCTTTCACAAAATGAATCCGAATATCGAGCAAAAGTCGCTGATGCCCAGAATTTGTGTTTGTGGCTTCAAAGGCAATGGAAACAAAACCCCCAATCACGACTTGCTGAGGTGTAATGCTAACTTTGCTAATTGATACCATTGCTCCATCACTAAAACCCAAAGCGGCGATCGCTTCGGAGTCAGCTCGCTTTATAGCTGATCGCAGTGCGTGACGAATCAACCAGCGCCGTTCATGGGTTGCATTGACCAACCAGCGGCGAGCGATTTCCACTAGTAATGACGGATGATCCTTGCCGATGTCGTTCAAATTATTGGCAACAGAACGGCGTACATAAAGTTCGGGATCATCTTTGAGCAGTTCTAGCAATTCCAGGACGGGGTAGGGATTTTTCTGGAATTCTCGCAAACGAGGTGCCCAAGGCACTCGTCCCCGATTGCCTTCGGAGACCAAGCGGCGCACATGGGCGCTCGGGTCTTGTGCCATATTTTCAGACGTGCTAGGGTCGCTTCGGGATACCGTTCTAAAAACGGGCGAATACTAAACTCAGCCGTGAATCGTTGCGTTAACTCATACTGAGTCTGCATCGAAATCTCAAAATGCTCAAGCCCATATTTTGCAACGAACAGAACATGAGGCAGGTAGAGGAAGGGAGCCATCCCAAACTCTCTTGTTCCTTCGAGTTTCGGACCCAACGCAGCAATCAGAATACTGGCAGCTTCTTCATAGCTGTGAGGTAAATGATGATGCAGTGCCTCCGCGATTTTCCATCCCCGTGGCGTCAAGTCCAGGTCATCATATCCATCGAGTACCTCGTTCAGAAAGGCTGCTGTCGAGAAGTTAGGAGTTACCCCAGCAATCATTGCAGCTATTCTTCGGGGTATCTCGATTCCAAATCGGTTTCTAAGGGGTTCAGCCAAAAACAACTCCTTTTGAACGACCAATAAAGTGATAAGTTTGACCCTGTAGGGCAAAGTTGCTGATCGGGCAACCATGGCTAACCTTTGCTTGAAATGGTAAAGCAATCCGGCAAGTGATTACCAAACGAACTCGCTACATTACGGTTCGCACAAAACTTATGGATGACCTCCTCAACTCGACGCTGGCTGAGTACAACCAAGTGGTTATCCTGGGAGCGGGACTCGACACAAGGGCGTATTGATTGGCATGGGCATATAGTACGACCGTGTATGAAGTGGATTGCCCGGAGGTGTTGCAGTACAAAGCCCAAGTTTTGCAAGGCGTTACCCCAGCTTGTATCTATCGACCTGTATCTGGAGATCTGGCTGCTCCAAATGCGAAATGGACAACAGCCATCCTTGATGCTGGGTATCAGACTACAGTGCCAACTATTTGGTTAGTAGAAGGAGTGGTGATGTATTTGCAGGAGAAAGAAGTACACCTGCTACTCCAGTCCCTCTCCCATTTAAGCGTTGCTGGTAGCGTTTTAGGTATGGATGGAGTCAAGGTGGGATCAGTTTTGGCTGGGCAGCGAGCGAGAAAAGCCGATCGTGGCAGAGTCGTACGGCATTGGCAGTTCGGCGATGATAATCCGAAACAACTGCTGGCAAGATATGGGTGGGTTGCAGAAGTGTTTGAGCCGCAAGACATCGAAGCAGGATATGGTAGGTATCCCAAGTCTTTACCAATTAGCACTGAAACAGCAGACCAGGATGATAGTCGAGGGGTATGGCTAGTTAATGCTGTGAAAGTTTAATCAAACAGAGCAAACCTAACACTAGATTTTGAGCTATTAGTCCACAAGGCAATATTGTTCCCGGTTGACCTCAAATTCAGAGACAACTGTCTTCAATTACATTCCAGGCTACTTCAGTGGTAGTAGGCTTATCAGGTAATTTACCAACGCAGCGTTGGTAAATTACCTCGTCCAAGTACATCTTTGGACAAACCCCAGTAAAGGCAGAACCTTCACAGCGAAAGGCTGATAATTTTTTGCTGTCTAGCGCCCCAATTACTTATGTCCTAAATGCTTCAGCTCTCCTATCGTTTTGCGATCGAAATCTCGATTTGTTATGAGAAGAAGCCTAGTTGTTGTCCAATGAGGTGAGTAGTTCTGGTTTGAGGAGTTTAGGTACCATTTTGTTAGTCTACTCTGCTAGGATCGCCTCAATTTCTGCAAGTTTTTGCTGGAGGATTTGACGCAACACCACAAGCTGTTCTTGATTCGTGGTTTTCATAATGTCATGTGATAGTTTTTCAAGTCCCTTTGCCGCGACTGTAATTTCTTTTGACTCAATGGGTTTAGGGCTTAGATACTTTGCCTTAACCTGAGCAACCAGTTCACGAGTTTTCGCAACGGTTAAATCTTGCTCAATCACCGCTTGGGTCGCAGCAAGGCGTTCTTTTGTCGCCTGACGTTCTGCAATTTTCAGAGTTTTAGCAGATAGGCTGGCTAACGCCAAAGCATGAGCACCTTTCAACCCCTGTTCCCGAATTGCTTTCTTCAAGTCAGAGGATAAAGCCAGCATTGAGAGTAGGTTTGCCTTCACTGAGGCTGGATTTAGACCTAAATCAAGTAAAGAGAGTAGAAGCGCTGTCTCCGTTTCACTAATGTCTAACTGTTGTAATCCCTGCTGTTGCTTTTCGGAGGTGACAGCTAATAAGGAGGTGAGTTGATTGATCTGTTGTCCACGTTCTAGACGGCGAAGCACAGTAGATAATACAGTTGAAATTTCCTCGGCTATAATGCCAGTCGAATCTGCAACCTCTTTG
>NZ_JACJOV010000084.1:0-29749 GCF_014695745.1 Leptolyngbya sp. FACHB-671
CGATGACGGTCGTGTGATGCACCCCTTTGACTCGTTCGATTGCCCGAAAGCCGGAGCCGTTGACATACATTTTGAGACATTCTTGCTTAAACTCGTTAGAGTAGCCTTTGGGCAGATCATAGTGTTCAGTAAACTGACGACTACAGGCAACACAAATGTGATTTTGCTTACCTCTTCTTTTCCCGTTCTTACGGATGTGAGTGGAACCGCATTCAGGACACTGCATCGAAATTTCCCCTAATTCATACCTCCATTCTGCAACGCCGACCTGGCGGGGATTAGAGGATTATTCCAGAGATTTGGTGGAGGAAGGCAACGAGCTGTATATCGTTGCTGGTAGCTATGGAGAGCAAAAGCGGATCGGCAGCGGGCAGGTTGTTGTCCCTACAAACACCTGGAAAGTGGTTGTAGTGCTAGAACCAGGTTCAAGCATTGAGGACATCACCGAAGAGACACGGGTAATTGCTGTTGATATGCCCAACCAGGACGGAATCGATCCCGATTGGGAAACTTACAGTAGACCTCCTGCATGAATCGATTTTTTCCTACGAAACTATCAAGATCGAGCTTCAAAGTTCCCCAAAAATGCAGGATTTAGGAGGCGATCAAATATTCGTGCAGGAGGTCTAGTGTCTCAGTAGATGAGATTGAGGCAGCTACAGGCTATGACTTCTTATCGGCTGTGTCAACAGAGATTCAAGCAGTGATTGAAAGTCAGGTTAGCCGTTAAGTCTCAACTACTTGGGTGGAAAGTCCTACTAGGTTACCAGCAGGCGAGCGCCCGACGACATAAACATCGATTTTGACTTCCCCAATGCGGTAAACCTGGATGTCGCTGAAATACTGCTTCAGCATCTCTAACAATTCTCGGTAGCGTCGGATATCTTCCCGCTCCTCATCGCTGTGCCACTTTTCTTCCTGTGTGGCGCGATGGAAAAATTTGTCGAGGTCAACAACTGTAACTGGGGTATGGGTTGAGTGTCCTGTCCTCCGCAAGACTGCCTCTGTGTCTAACTGGGCTTGAGCTTTGTCCTCCCAGCGAAACACTTCAAAGGGGTAATCGGACTCGCTCATCCAGTAGAGTCCATCGGTCAGTTGCTTGAGCTGCTCCAAAAGCGTTGGCTCATCAATCGAGTCTGTCATACTGCCAAAATCGGTGGAGGTCTTGACCAAAGTATGTCATGCCCCTGAGCAATCCGCCCATCAAGTCTCGATACTGCCAGTAACGCTCCTAAGAAGTAATCCCCAACTATCTTGCGATAGCTAGGGATGTGTCAATCATCAGGTTGCATCTACCGCTCACAGGATGCCCCAGTAGGAGTGAGCAATCTCATTCGGGCCCAACTAACAGCACTTTTGAGCTACTATCCTGCTCTTCTATCGGACTGTTTGTAGGACGGCAGAAGTGAAACTAACTCTGCACCTGCCAATCGCATGATCTAAGTCGCCAAACCCGATAGTTACGAAGTCAAAGCTTAATCGCAAGTTTCCATAAGGGAAGGGTTGTCTTCCTTCTCAATCATGCAACAACGCCCCTAAATTCTACAAATCCAAGTTGATGTTAGAAAATCAAACACAAAAGCTAGACAGCCTACGCTGTCTCAGATTCTGACAATTTTTTTCCTCATCGAGAGTGACAGAAGAGCGCTACAGCGGTTGCCATTTGAATAAGCCACACAAACTAGCGGTTCAACGAGCTATTGCTTAATGCCTGCCTGTGGCTTACTAATCTGAAAAGCGCTGTAACCCTCATTCATCACTCTAAGAAGAGAATAAATTCTTGTTCTGTTGACGTGTAGTTCAGCTAAATTCATTCAGTTCAGCCACAACGAATTTACGTCGTTTCAGCTATTCTCTAGCAAGAGTGATGAATGAGGGGTAATCGAAGAGATTGAAGAATAAGCACGATAATTCTAGGCAAGTTGGACTCACAGGATTATGTAGTGAATTTCAAACCACCAATCTCTTGCCAATTCTGAATTCCTTGGCGTTTGGGTCACTTCATAGCTCTTCCGCTTATCCGATACAATCACCCGTAGAGTCAAGCCTTGCTAGAGGAGCTTACGGAAAAAGTGCTTAGCTGACTTGGTATCTCGGTCGAGCACGTCGCCTTCTGAGTCTACTGCTGCCACAGATAATATTGTTTGCCTGTGACAACAACCTCCATCGAGATGTCACCCAGGGGTGAGGTAGGGGTGTCTGCATCGCACCTGATTGGCATGTTGCTGCCCAAACAGGAACAAAGGTAGCGGTAATTAATCCTTTACTCAATGCTGCTTCAATGACGCTTCTTTTCAAGTCTTAGAAGAATTTCTGCATGAGTATTGGGGGTAATTGGATAAAAATAAGCCGCGATTAAACTACCGATCCCCATTAGTGCTGGAATAGGTCCGTACAGGAGACGAATAGCAAACAAGGCTGTATCGGGCTGAGAAGGGGCTGGCTGTCCAGCGATCGCAGATACAAATCCAGCCCACTCTAATGATTGACCCACTAGGAAGAGGGCGATCGCAATACTCAGCTTTTGAAATAGAGACAGCATTCCGTAGAACACACCTTCTCGCCGTTGACCACTTTGCAGCTCATCAGCATCAATGACATCAGGCAACATTGAATACGGAACTAAAATACGGGTAGAGGCACCTATTCCCGCAATCACAACCAAACCGTACATCCAATTTATTTGACTGGGTTGGATTAGAATCATGCCGAGATGGGCTAGAATCCACAGAGGCATTCCTAACAAGTAGATAGCTCGTTTGCTGATGTGCTGCCGTACACGATTCCAAAAGAATAGCATCAGCAAGGACGTTGCCAAGCCTAGAAGCCCGATTGGAGTAACACTTTTGTCTGTTTGCCCCAACCAGTTGACCATGAAGTAGGGCAGGATTGTATAGGCTAGTTGTATCCCAAGTTGAGCTAACAAAAAAATACCCGAAACACATAAAAACGCACGATTTTGGAAGATGAGGCGAATTTGGAAGAAATTGAATGGCGCAGACTGAGAACGTACAAAGTGTAACGTTGTGGTCTGGCTATACGTTCTCCAAACACTCAAATAGATCACGAACACTGACAGAGCAGCACAAACGCCAGCAAGTATCAGATATTTGATTGATGAGTCGGCAACGAGAGTAAAGACGAGTTGAGCGAGGATAAGAGCAGAAAATACTCCACCATAAGTAAAAGCAGTTTGAACACTGATTAAACTAGTGCGCTCTGCATAATTTTGAGTTAACTCTGGAGCTATCGCTTGGTAGGGAATACGAACAATTGTGAGAGCAGTGTCAAACAACAAAGAAATAATTACATAGTAAGCAAACAGAAGCATCTGATTGGAACCAAATTGAGGAACAATCCATTGAAGAGTAAGAAAGATTCCAAATGGAATTGCTCCTAATACCATCCAGGGATAGCGCCTGCCCCAGGGTGAGCGAGTGCGATCGCTTAACCAGCCTATTATTGGATCATTAATCGCATCCCAGACTTTTCCAATCAGTAATACTGTACCTGCTAAGGATGGGCTTAGCCCTGCTACATTTGTCAAGAAAAACAGCCAAAAGAAGTTTTGCAATGCAAGAGGTACTGTGTTAGCTAAATTTCCACTGCCATAAGCTAGTTTTGTACTAAGCCGAAGTTGAGACGAGGATTGTAGTTGAGTTGACATACCTGAGTTCTCCTGATGATTAACTCTGCATCCTTAGTAACTTCACAATCGTTATGCTAATACTTGCATTGCTTATTAATGCTTAGACTCCTTGATTGCTCAACTTACTTCTTAAGCTTCCGAGGTGTAAATACCAGCGTAGACCTGCTAAATCGTCTGATTGTTTAGAGTTTGACAATCGTTGATAATGGCGGTATAGCTTATGTCCTACATCAAGAGAAAGTTTAATGATTACTCTAGCCGGGGTTGCTATCCAAAGCAAAATTTATGAGAGCCCGGTATCCCTAGTGTATCGAGGCATTAGAGAGCAGGATAATCAGGCTCTTGTCATTAAACTGCTTAAGCAAGATTATCCCTCTTCTCTAGAAATAATTCGTTATAGGCAGGAATATCAGATTACCCACTCTCTCAACCTTGAAGGGGTTGTTAGGGTCTACAGCCAGCAGGACTATCAACGCACCCTTGTCATGCTTCTAGAAGACTTCGGTGGTGAGTCCTTACAGTGCTGGATAGAGCAACGACCGGAATCCTTCTGCCCGATGCCTTTATCTAATTTTCTGCGGTTGGCGATTGCCCTCACCGATACTCTAGGCAAGATCCATGCCGCTAATGTCATTCATAAAGACCTCAATCCCGGAAACATCGTCCTCAACCTGAATACTGGTGTTGTCAAAATTATTGATTTTGGAATTGCTACCCGCTTCAGCCGCACGAATCCGATGTTCAAAAGCCCTCATGTGCTAGAGGGTACGCTTGCTTACCTGTCTCCAGAACAAACCGGACGGATGAACCGCTTGCTTGATTACCGCACCGATTTCTACTCACTTGGTGTGACGTTTTATCAGCTTCTCACTGGGGAGTTGCCGTTTCCTACAACAGACGCACTAGAGCTAGTCCATTGTCATCTTGCTAAACAGCCTGTTCCGCCAGAGGTGAGGGGTGTGAAGTGTGAGGTGAGGGGTGGGGGGGATGAGTCATCATCCATAGCTAATGCAATTCCTGAAGCGGTTTCGGATATTGTAATGAAGCTGATGGCGAAGAACGCGGAAGATCGCTATCAGAGTGCGCGGGGAATTAAAGCGGATTTAGAACACTGTCTGCATCAACTTGAATCAACAGAGCAGATTAGTGCTATTCAGTTAGGGCTTCAAGATGTCTCCGAGCAGTTCCAAATTCCGCAAAAATTGTATGGACGTGAAGCGGAGATTGAAGCATTACTGGCAGCATTTGAAAGGGCAACGGGAAGAGGTGACGATGGGAAGAGAGAGGAGGGGGAGCGTGAAAATGTCTCTGTGTTCCAGCGTTCCAGCGTCGCCACGGCTTCTGAAATACTGCTTGTCTCCGGCTATTCTGGTATTGGTAAATCTGCGTTAGTGCAAGAACTTTACAAGCCAATCACAGCAAAGCGTGGCTACTTCGTCTCAGGTAAATTCGACCAATTCCAACGGTATATTCCCTACAGCGCGATCGCTCAAGCCCTACAAAAGTTGGTACAGCAATTGCTGGGTGAACCTGACGATCAGTTGCAACAGTGGCGGTCGCGCCTTCTGGCAGCATTAAGTAGCAATGGACAAATCATTGTTGATGTCATTCCTGAAGTTGAACTGATTATTGGCAAACAGCCACCCGTACCTGATATTGGGGTAACAGAAGCTCAAAACCGTTTCAATCGGGTCTTTCAACAATTTGTGCGAGTGTTCTGCTCAAAAGAACATCCGCTCGTAATTTTTCTGGATGATTTGCAGTGGATAGATTCTGCAACGCTCAAGCTGATTGAATTGATTGTCCTCAATGATCAAACTCAATATCTATTTTTGATTGGAGCTTACCGGGATAATGAAGTCAATCTAACGCATCCTCTTATATTGATGCTGGAGCAATTACGAAAACAAGGGATAATCCCTCAGGGAATTGCTTTAGCACCCTTAACGCTTGAGCCATTGTGTCGGTTGATTGCCGATACATTGCACCAAACTACAGACGCGGTTCGTCCCCTAGCCCAATTAGTGCTGCGTAAAACGGAGGGCAACCCCTTCTTTGTTAGCGAATTTTTGCGGATGCTGTATAGAGAGAATCTGTTGACACTTGATGCAAAACATTTAAGCTGGCGGTGGAATGTTGCTCAAATCCAAGCCCAAAACATCACTGAGAACGTGGCGGAGTTGCTATTGAGGCAATTAAAGGAATTACCAGAGAACACACAGCATATTCTTCGATTGGCAGCTTGTGTTGGTGCCGAATTTGATTTAGATACACTAGCGATCGTTTGTAAGCAAACTCCGGAGGTAGTTTCTCTGGATTTACTGGCAGCGATTCAAGCTGGATTAATTCAGCCCTTGTCTGAATTGGACGAGAATCTGTTAGTTCAGGAGTATAAGTTTTTACACGATCGCATCCAGCAAGCAGCGTATGCGTTGATCGATGAGGCGCAAAAACAAGTGGTTCATCTGCAAAATGGTCGTAATCTGCTGGAAAAAATTCTGCCAGAACGTCGCTCAAGCCAACTATTTAAAATTGTAGATCATCTCAATTATGGAATTGAGCTGGTTCCTGATCAAGGAGAACGAGATGAAATTGCCAGACTGAATCTATTGGCAGGTCAGAAAGCAAAGGCAGCGATCGCTTATAGTACAGCAAAAAACTATTTAGCTATAGGGAGAAGATGTTTAGCAGCTTCTAGTTGGCAAACCAACTATGAACTGTCCTTGGCGTTGTATACAGAAACCACAGAAGTTGCATATTTGTGTGGCGAGTTTGAGCAGGTGGAACATTGGGGCAGGATTGTTCTACAAGAAGCTAAAACAGTTCTCGATATCGTCAAAGTTTACGAAGTTAAGATTCAAACTAATATGGCGCAGGGGGAGCCATCGCAGGCGATCAACATTGGCTTACAAGTGTTGCAGCAACTGGGAATCAGTTTGCCTGAACAGCCCAGTCAATTAGATATTCAGCTTGAACTGGACATCATCGCGTCTCTCTTGAGTGATAAATGCATTGAGGATTTAGTTCATTTGCCAGGAATGACTGAGCTAGACAAGTTGGCAGCGATACGAATCCTATCCAGTATCACGATCACTGCCCAAATTGCTACTCCTGATTTAGTACCTCTACTTGTATCTAAACAGGTCAACTTGTCCATTCAATATGGCAATACGCTTGTGTCTCCTTTTGCCTATGCCTTGTATGGATTCACTCTTTGTGGAATGGTTGGAGACATTGAGTCCGGCTATGAGTTTGGACAACTTGCTTTACGGCTGCTATCACAGTTGCATACCCATTCCCTTAGAGCCAGAACGTTGTACATTGTGAATACCTACATTGTTCACTGGAAAGAGCATATTAAAGAGACATCGAAGCGATTACTCGAAGCCTATCAAACTGGGCTGGAAACTGGGGATTTAGAGTTTGCTGGCTACTGTGCTCAAGGTTATTGCTCTCAATCTTTTATGGCTGGTAGGGGACTTGTAGAACTTGAACGCGAGATGGGGATATACAGTGAAGCAATCCGTCGAATTAGCCAGCAAGCACCATTTACCTGGATTCAAATCTATCGGCAGTCCGCCTTAAATTTGATGGGACGTGCAGTCAATCCAATCCGTCTAATTGGTGAGGCTTATAACGAGGAAAGTAGGTCACAAAATGAAATAAGTAATACAGGCGCAATCTTTCTTATCCGTCTTCATAAACTCTTCCTGTGCTACCTGTTTTCTGAGTATACTCAAGCGCTTGAAAGTTTGATTATAGCCGAAAGTCATTTAACCAAAAGAAGAGGGGCGTACTTTGTTTCTTTTTGCTCCTTCTATAGCTCTCTAGTGAGACTCGCAACGTTTCCTGAAGGCAGCGCTCAAGTGCAGGAGGAAATCCTCAAAAAAGTTGCCATTAGTCAGGAGGAAATGAAACGATGGGCACAGTGTGCACCCATGAATTATCTGCATAAATATCATTTAGTTGAGGCAGAGAAAGCGCGAGTTTTGGGTCAAGTTGTTGAAGCAATGGATTTTTATGAACTGGCAATTAAAGGAGCTAAGGATAATGAATACACTCAAGAAGAGGCGTTGGGATATGAATTAGCCGCTAAGTTCTATCTGGCAAGAGGGATGGAGAAATTTGCCCAAACCTATATGAAAGAAGCACACTACTGCTATGGACGGTGGGAAGCAACGGCAAAAGTCAAACATCTGGAAACTTGCTACCCGCAGTTCTTTCCTCAATCGGTGGACATGGCTTCTATGTCAATCCCTAAAGCTTCTGGAAACACCTCTAATGTCCCACCTATCGCTTTCGATTTAGCGACGGTGATGAAAGCGTCACAGACAATTTCTCGTGAAATTGAACTGGAGCAGTTGCTTCGTTCATTGATGCAGATCTTAATTGAGAATGCTGGGGCACAAACCGGATGCTTGATTCTAGAAAATTTAGGAGAATGGACGATTGAAGTCGCTTGTGAACTCAACGAAGGTGAGGAAGTCTGTGCTACACAAGTGTTGCAATCGATTCCAATTGTAAACCGCTTACCTGAAGCGATTATTCAGTACGTGATTCGGACTCATGAATCTGTGATTCTGAATGATGCCACTCGTGAAGGTAATTTCATCAGTGATCCCTATATTCAACAGAATCAAACACAATCACTGCTCTGTCTGCCGTTATTGAATCAAAGCCAGCTTGTTGGTGTGTTGTATTTAGAGAATCAATTAGCAACTGGGGTATTCACACCTGATCGATCGCAACTCCTAAATCTACTCTCTACTCAAGCAGCAATTGCGATCGAAAATGCCAAACTTTACTCAAAGCTACGCGCTAGCGAAAGTCGGATGGCTCAATTCCTCGAAGCAGTTCCGGTGGGAATTACCGTAGTGGATGCGGCGGGTCATCCTTACTACTTCAACCAGCAAGCAGTTCAGCTGTTGGGCAAAGGTGCTGTTCCTTCCATAACACTCGATCAACTTACAGAAATTTATCAAGGTTATATAGCTGGAACAAATCAAAAGTATCCAACTGAAAAGCTAACCCTGTTCCGAGCGTTGAGGGGTGAACGCACAAGAACAGATGATCTAGAAATTCACCAAGAAAGCACTGTCATTCCTCTTGAGGTATGGGGAACTCCTGTCTTTGATGAACACGGCAATGTGACTTATGCGATCGCCGCCTTTCAAGACATCACAGAACGCAAACAAGCAGAACATTTTTTAGCCAATTACAACCTTACTTTAGAACAACAGGTCGCGGAACGAACAGCAGCGTTACAGGAAAGTGAAGCCGCACTGCGCGATGTTTACGACGAGCTTCGCTTACGAGAACAGCAATTACGACTGATCACCGACGCTCTCCCTGTTTGTATTAGCTATATCGATGCGAATCAACGTTATCAGTTTGTTAACCAGACCTATGAAGACTGGTTTAGCTGTAGTCGAGATCAGATTCTGGGTAAGCACACTCGTGAACTTTTAGGTGAGACGGCTTATGAAGTTGCACAACCGTATATCAATCGAGCGCTGACAGGACAGACTACAATCTACGAGGTAGAAATTCCCTATCCTTTTGGGAAGCGTTATGTCAGTGGTTCCCTCATCCCTGATTTCGACTCCAATGCTCAAGTTAGAGGATACTATGGGCTGATTACAGATATTAGCGAACAGCGAAACACGGCATTGCGTGAACGCAAACGTGCCGAAGCAGCTTCAATTTTAGAAGAACGTAACCGTATGGCACGCGAGATTCACGATACTCTGGCCCAAGCCTTTACTGGCATTCTGCTGCACATTGGAGCCGCGACACAAGTGTTAGCAGATGATTTAGAAGCAACACAGAGTCACCTTGAAATGATCGATGAACTGGCACGAACCGGACTAGCTGAAGCGCGTCGATCAGTAACAGCACTCCGTCCCCACTTATTAGAAGGTGGCAATTTGCCGGATGCCTTGCATCATCTGGTGACTCAAATGAGGTCCGCGACTGATACCGCCTTGAGATACGAAACCAAAGGCACAGCCTACCCTTTGCCAGCCGAGGTTGAGAATAACTTACTCCGGATTGGACAGGAAGCTTTGACCAATGCCATCCGGTATGCAGATGCTAGCGAAATTCAAGTTGATTTAGTTTATGACCATACCCAATGTGTCTTGCGCGTTAAGGACGATGGACGAGGTTTTGGAGTCGGTAGCATTCCACCCGTTAACGGATTTGGATTACTGGGGATGAGCGAGCGGGCAGTGGCGATTGGGGCGCAACTGACCATTGGCAGCCAACCGGGGCAAGGAACAGAAATTGTTATCGTTGTAAATCGAGAGCAAGGATCATGATGAGCCAATTCACTGCAATTCGGGTTCTGATCGCTGATGATCATTTCATTGTCAGACAAGGATTGGCAACGATCATTGACCGCGATCCAGAAATGACAGTGATTGCTCAAGCAGAGGATGGGCAGCAAGCGATTGACCTGTTTCAGGAACATCACCCCGATGTGACGCTGATGGATTTACGAATGCCACAGATACGAGGCGTTGAAGCCATTACGGCAATTTGCGCTGAATTTAAACAGGCTCGAATTATCGTGCTCACGACCTACGATAGTGATGAAGATATCTATCGTGGATTGCAGGCAGGTGCTCAAGGCTATCTGCTCAAGGATGCGAAACCTAATGAGCTTCTGAATGCGATTCGCATGGTTCATAGTGGTCAAAAGTATGTTCCACTAGAAGTGGGAGCAAAACTAGTGCAGCGGATGAGCAATCCAGAGCTGAGTGAACGAGAGCTAGAAGTTCTTCGTTCAATGGCGCAAGGAATGAGCAACCAAGAAATCGGTGCTGTTCTGAATATTGGGGAAAGCACTGTCAAGTCCCATGTCAATCGAATCTTGAGTAAATTGGGAGTGAACGATCGCACACAAGCGGTAATTACTTCCGTTAAACGCGGGATTGTCAGTTTGTAGGTTGTACTTTAGTTTGGGCTTAAAGTCCAACTTGAGTTGGAGCCAGCCTTCCTTCGCGCGATGGGCTGATTCATCGATCATTTTAATGAACAAAAGTGTCAACTCTGAGTGGACGACAAGTGAACGTTAATTTCATACATTGAACTCATCCAAACACGAACAGCAACTTAGTTGAAAGATTTAAGTTTGCTTTATACAGACCGCAGAAGGATGAGCTATGACCGCGACTACAGTCCATTATCCGTCCTACCTTCAACACAAGATCACATAAATGGTGTGCTGAATGCTGCCATTGTACTGGTGCTGTATGGAGACTATCAAAGTTCTCAGAGTGCGGACGTGTATCGGCTACTTAAAGTTGTTCAGCAACAGCTTAGTGTTTCGTTTGGAGCAAATTATGCTTGCTTTATCTTCCGCCATTTTCTACAGCGCCAGATTCATCCTCAGGCTCAACATGCAGCGGAGGCGGCAGAAGCAGCGGCAGTTCAGGGTCAGTTTTGGCAGATGCATGACATATTGTTCACCCATTCACAAGAATTGGGAAATGGCTATCTAGTGGAGTACGCCAACCGCCTAGGACTCGATATCTACCAGTTTCTGCAAGATCTATCTAAACAAACACACGCCGATCGGATCAATCAAGATATTGAAGGTGGATTAAACAGTGGAGTAACGACTGCCCCAGCTTTGTTTATTAATGGAATTCGTTATCGCGATCGCTGGAATATGGAGCAATTGATGGCAGTTATTACCGCTGTAAATCATTGATCCCTCTACAAAGTTTGGTTCTCTGAAAGGAGTAAGAAACATTGAAGTTTTCCTACACAATTCTCTATGTCAAAGACGTTACTCAAGCGATCGCGTTTTATGAACGTGCCTTTGGTCTAAAGCAACGATTCATTGATGAAAGCGAGCAATACGCTGAGATGGATACCGGTGGAACCGCCCTTGCCTTCGCTACTAATGAATTTGCAAACTCTAACCTACTTCAGGGATTTCAAGAAAATAGTTTGTCGGAGTTGCCTGCTGGCATTGAGATCGGTTTTGTCACAGAGGATGTAGCCGCCGCGTTTGCACAGGCTGTGACAGCGGGTGCTGTAGTAGTTGTCGCTCCTACGGTAAAGCCGTGGGGACAAACGGTTGGTTATATCCGTGATTTAGACGGCATTTTAAATTGAACTGGGTAGTCCGATATAGCTAGTCAAAACAGAGGACATCATGACTCAATACGACTACATTGTGATCGGTGCGGGCTCAGCAGGTTGTGTTCTCGCTAACCGTTTGACCCAAGACAGTAAGACAACCGTATTGTTACTCGAAGCGGGCAATCCGGATACAAAACCGGAGATTCACATCCCGTCAGAATGCCTTAGTTTATTAGGTTCTGAAGTGGACTGGGCATATTTCTCTGAACCAGAGCCCTACCTGAATAACCGCAAAATCTTTTGTCCCCGTGGCAAAGTTTTGGGCGGTAGCAGTTCGATTAATTTCATGATTTATATGCGGGGCAATTCTCATGATTATGACCACTGGCAGTCATTGGGGAATTTAGGTTGGAGCTACCAAGAGGTATTGCCCTATTTTAAGAAATCGGAGCATCAACAGCGAGGTGCGTCTGAATTTCACGGGGTTGACGGAGAGTTGAGCGTGACTGATACTATTTCTCCTGCTGTAGTATCCCAACGTTTTGTAGACGCAGCGATAGCACTGGGATATGACCACAATCCTGATATCAATGGGATACAACAGGAAGGTGTAGGACTTTATCAGTTGACGATCAAGGATGGTAAGCGACACAGTGCTGCTGCTGCCTTCCTGCTGCCCATTCTCGGTCGTCCCAATTTGGCTGTAACCACAGGAGCGTTGGTAACTCGATTATTGTTTGAGGGCAACCGTACTGTTGGAGTTGAATACCTGCACGAGGGCACATTGCACCAGGTTAGGGTTAACCACGAAGTAATTTTAAGCGCAGGTGCGTTCGATTCGCCTAAGCTGCTGATGCTTTCTGGCATTGGAAATGCAGAACACCTTCAAGCGATGGAAATTGCGGTAGTGTCTGATTTGCCGGGTGTGGGTCAAAACCTGCAAGACCACCCTGTTGTGCATGTGGTATACCAAGCAACTCAGGATTTACATCCGGCAAGCACTAGTAGTATTGCTGAAGCCAACTTGTTTTTACACACTGAGGAAAATCAAGAGATTGCGCCAGATTTACAGTTTCTCTTCGGTCCTGTTGTGTTGGCACCGCCTGCTTATGCTTACGCTGGTGCAGGATTCACCAGTTTAATCTGTTCGACCCATCCACAAAACATTGGGAGCGTTAGTTTGCGCTCCCCCGATCCCCAAACCGCACCGATGATTCGGCTGAACTATCTGCAAGGCGAAGCCGATGTGCAAAAGCTTGTTACCGGAATTAAATTACTTCGTAACTTGTTCCATACCAATGCGTTTGATGAGTTTCGCGGTGAGGAAATCGCTCCTGGTACTGACAAGCAGAGCGATGCAGCACTTGAAGCTTACGTTCGGGAAGTTTGCGATACGGTGTATCATCCCGTCGGCACCTGCAAAATGGGTACTGACTCAATGGCGGTAGTAGATCCTGAACTACGAGTACATGGAATTGAGGGCTTGCGAGTCGTGGATGCTTCTATCATGCCAACGATCACCACAGGAAATACCAACGCACCAACTATCATGATTGCTGAAAAAGCTGCCGATTTAATTAAAGCTACAGGTCGCGTTTCACAGCAAATACCTTCAGCAATTGCAAACTAACTCTTCATCACACAAATTGTTTATCAACAGGAGCATCGTGACACAAACTCTCTGGTTCTTTGGCTCTCACCTTAACATTGTTGCCGAGCACACTACAACCGGGGGGCAGTACGATCTGATCGAAGGCTACTTTCCACCGGGCATACAAACTCCTCATCATCACCACACACGCTATTCCGAGCAACTTTATGTATTGGACGGGGAGTTCACGGTCTGGGCAGGTGAAAACAAGGTTGTACTGAATGCGGGTGAAAGCTTCCTGATTGCTCCATGTACCCCTCACGTTGTCGCTGCGCTCGGCGATCGCCCCGCTCGCGGATTGGTCGTCGCTGCGCCCAGTTCCTTTGCTCGATTGATTGCAGCAGTGGGGACGCTGGATGAAGCATAACCATCGAATATGGCGCTGTTTGAGCGTATTTCTGTTGAGATTGGCGATGAGATTTTGGGTGCGCCCGGAGATTTACCCTAAACAGGGAGAAGAACATGAATATCATCAAGAACGACAAAGCCGTGGTCGTTCTTAATATCAAACTAAAACTACTCAATCATGTTCAAACTACCTGCGAAATTCTATGTTGCACTGGTCATTTTCACAGCATTAATCCTGATCGGTTTGCGATCCTTTCAAGCAAAGTCTGTTCTATCTAAAATGCCAGATACACACGCTTTGAATCAGTCCACCTTGGTTGCGACTGCACCCGCACCCCCTAACCTTGTTTCTGCTGTACTGGGGGGCAAACCCATTTATGTGCTGTATGTAACCCAATCTGAAGATACTATCTTAGTTCGTTGTTAACCCCGGCTATGAACCCACGATCTCAGTTCGAGTGATGGGCAGTGATCCCAATGCCGACGTTCAAAGGGAAGGGGTCAAGCCCTGCCGTCCTTCTGCATAAAACAACAAATCAATTCACAAGAAATGCCGTCTAAAATTTTGGAGCCGGAGATGAAACTTATCTCTGTTAATGTCGGGCTACCGCGTGAAGTGACCTGGAGAGGAAAAACTGTTACCACTGGAATTTTCAAAGAACCAGTCAACGATCGCGTGATGGTGCGCTCGCTTAATTTAGACGGCGATCGACAAGCAGATTTAACAGTTCATGGCGGAGCAGACAAAGCAGTCTATGTATATCCATTCGAGCATTACGATTACTGGCGAGGTGAGTTACCCAATACAGAGTTAACACCGGGCATCTTTGGTGAAAACTTCACAACCACTGGGTTGCGAGAAGAGGACGTGAACATTGGGGATTGCTTTCGGATTGGCACCGTAAAACTGATGGTGACACAACCTCGGATGCCCTGCTACAAACTGGGGATTCGGTTTGGACGACCAGATATGGTAAAACGATTTCTCGCTAGTTGTCGCACAGGATTTTACTTCCGGGTGTTGCAAGAGGGTGAAGTCGAAACTGGAGCCACTCTAGAGTTGATAAGCCGGGATGAAAACAATGTCACGGTTGCTGATATTACTCAACTTTACGTTCTTCCGAATGACAATCCAGCGTTACTTCACCGCGCTGCTCAACTGGAAGCTTTACCCAAAAGTTGGCGCAACTATTTCCAGCGATAGCGTGTTTCGATTTCACACCACAATTGCACCACTTATACAATTACAAGGAGTCTCGGTATGACTACTTTTCGTACAGTTTCGATCGATGGTTTAGATATCTTTTATCGAGAGGCAGGCTCTCGCGACAATCCGACAATTTTGCTATTGCATGGCTTCCCAACGTCATCACACATGTTCCGCAATTTGATTTCTTCGCTGGCTGATAAATTTCATCTGATTGCCCCTGATTACCCTGGTTACGGCAACAGTTCGATGCCAACCGTGAATGAGTTTGATTACACCTTTGATCACCTGGCTGAGATTGTGGAGAGGTTTATTGCTGCGATCGATCTCAAGAAATACAGCCTTTATGTGATGGATTACGGCGCTCCAATTGGCTATCGCATTGCCGCTAAGTATCCAGAGCGGGTGCAAGCCCTAATTGTGCAAAATGGAAATGCCTATGAAGAAGGCTTGCGGGAGTTTTGGGAGCCGATTAAAGCTTACTGGCAAGAGCGTTCACCTGAGAATGCTGACAAGCTCAGACCCTTTTTCACACTAGAAACGACAAAGTGGCAGTACACCAATGGTGTCCGCAATCCTGAGGCGATCAGCCCGGATAACTGGAATATGGATCAACTCTTCCTCGACCGCCCAGGAAATGTTGAGATTCAACTAGCACTGTTTTATAGCTATGGCACAAATCCACCGTTATATCCACAGTGGCAAGAGTATTTCCGCAAATATCAGCCACCGACCTTAATTGTATGGGGCAAGAACGATTACATCTTCCCTGGCGACGGTGCTTATCCCTATCAGCGTGACCTAGAAGACGTTGAATTTCATTTACTCGATACCGGACATTTTGTTTTGGAAGAGGAAGGAGAGGCGATCGCTAATCACATTCGTCGATTTCTCACATCGCGACTGCAACCTATTCCTGCCTGACAAGTAGAAGGATGAGCTATCCCGAACATCCAATAGCTCATCCTCACCCTAACCACAGCCATGCTTAAACGGTGTTGTGAATTAGCAAACATCACAAACAATTACAGGACTTAACATGAACAAACTAGAAGGAAAAGTTGCGCTTATCACCGGTGGCAATAGCGGACTCGGTCTTGCCACTGCTAAACGCTTTGTCGCTGAAGGTGCCTACGTCTTCATCACAGGTCGTCGCCAACCTGAACTGGATGCCGCTGTAGAAGCGATCGGTAAAAACGTCACGGGTGTTCAGAGCGATGCCTCCAAAATGGAAGACCTCGATCGCCTGTTCGCCACAATTAAGCAAGAGCAAGGACACCTCGATGTAATCTTCGCCAATGCAGGTGGTGGAGAAATTCTCCCTCTTGGAGAAATCACCGAAGAGCACTTTGACAAAACATTCAACACGAACGTTAAAGGTTTGCTGTTCACTGTGCAGAAGGCACTGCCGCTGTTGCCAGAGGGCGCTTCTATCATTCTGAACGCCTCGATTACTTCTATAAAAGGGACTCCATCCTTCAGTGTTTACAGTGCAACTAAAGCCGCCGTGCGATCGTTTGCTCGGAATTGGACACTCGATCTTAAAGAGCGCAAGATTCGCGTCAATGCTATCAGTCCTGGTGTCGTACCTACCCCTGGCTACAACCTCATGGGACTGAGTGATGAGCAAGTGCAGGAATTCGTGGACAGCCAAGCTGTCAATATCCCATTAGGACGAGTTGGTACACCTGATGAGATTGCCAAAGCTGTTGTCTTTCTTGCGTCAGACGACAGCAGCTTTGTAAACGGCATTGAGCTGTTTGTCGATGGCGGCATGGCACAGATTTAGAGCGGCTCCAAAAGCGGTCGGCAGCGCTCCAAAGGTGCTGTTGCTGGATTGGGTAATCCATTGTTGCAAGCAAGGCAGATCATCGAGTTAACGTTCAATCCATTCAACTCAGGAGCCATATGAGCACAATTACGACTAAAGACGGTACGCAAATCTATTACAAAGACTGGGGTACAGGACAACCCGTTGTCTTTAGTCACGGTTGGCCACTCAACGCTGATGCTTGGGAATCGCAGATGTTTTTTCTTGCCTCGCACGGCTACCGCTGCATCGCACACGATCGTCGCGGTCATGGACGCTCAAGTCAACCGTGGAACGGCAACGACATGGATACCTACGCCGACGACCTGGCAGAACTTTTCGAGGCACTGGATCTGAAGGACGCAGTGATGATCGGTCACTCTACGGGTGGCGGCGAAGTGGCGCGCTTCATCGGACGGCATGGAACAGCGCGTGTCGCCAAGGCAGTGTTGATGGGCGCAGTGCCCCCGATCATGCTCAAAACGGAGGCAAATCCGGGTGGGCTACCGATTGAGGTCTTTGACGGCTTTCGGGAGGCGTTTTTGGTAGACCGAGCGCAGTTCTTTCTGGATGTGGCAAGTGGACCGTTTTTCGGCTTCAATCGACCGGGTGCCAAAGTCTCTCAAGGGCTGATCAACGCTTGGTGGATGCAGGGCATGATGTCGGGTCACAAGAATGGATATGACTGCATCAAAGCGTTTTCGGAAACAGATTTCACCGAGGATTTGAAGAAGTTTGACGTGCCGACGCTAATCCTTCATGGCGACGATGATCAGATTGTGCCGATCGGTGCTTCTGCTCCCCTGTCTGCAAAGCTCGTCAAAGATTCAACTTTGAAAATTTATCCCGGTGGGTCACATAGCCTGGGCGACACAAGCAGGGATGAACTCAACGCCGATCTGTTGGCATTTCTCAAGTCTTGAGGCTGAGACGTTGAGATGAGACATCACTGTTAATGATCCGAATGGGTCATTCTCGTATAGTCGCACCTGTTACGGCTGACTGCTTGAAACCCAACCACCATAGGTGTAACCATGAAGAAACTAGACGGAAAAATTGCAGTTGTGACAGGTGCATCCAAAGGAATCGGTGCCGCGATCGCCAAACACTTGGCAGCCGAAGGTGCAGCCGTAGTCGTCAACTATGCCTCTAGCAAAGAAGGAGCCGATCACGTAGTAGATGAAATTAACAGCGCAGGCGGGAAGGCGATCGCCTTCCAAGCAGATGTTTCCAAAAGGGCAGAGGTCGAACAGCTTTTTGCTAGGACTCAACAGGTATTTAGCAGGCTCGACATCTTGGTCAACAATGCCGGAATGTATGAAAATGTCCCACTCGAAGACATCACGGAAGATCACTTCCACAAGCACTTTGATCTCAATGTGCTGGGATTAATCCTTACTTCCCAACAAAGTGTAAAGTACTTCGGTTCGGAGGGCGGCAGCATTATCAATATTAGTTCGATCGTTAGCACCCTCGCACCTGCTACCAGCTCGGTCTATAGTGCGACCAAAGCGGCTGTCGATGCCGTAACGAAGTCATTAGCTAAAGAGCTAGGTCCACGCAAGATCCGTGTCAACTCCATCAATCCTGGCGTAGTGGAAACGGAAGGTACGCACACAGCGGGAATCTCTCTTGGCAATTACCGCAAACAGGTTGAAGCGAAAACCCCACTGGGCCGCATTGGACAACCGCAGGACATCGCCCCTGCTGCTGTCTTCCTTGCGTCTTCCGATTCAGCCTGGATCACTGGGGAAACGCTGTACATCACCGGTGGTCTTCGTTGACTTGGATCAGTTTGCTTTTGAGACAATTCGGTCGGCACGAGAAATATTCTCATGTCTTTTCACCATCCAACGAAATAAACAAACACCAAGGATATCACAACATGAACATGCTCCCCCTCAGAAACGGTATCCGCCTGCTTCTGATCGTCGCACTCTTTTTAGGAACCACTATTATCACTTCTCTAGGAGCCACCATGAATCCTGCAAGCGCACAAGACAGCAAACCCACTATCGTTCTCGTCCACGGCGCGTTCGCCGAGTCTTCCAGTTGGAATGGTGTATTGACCGAGCTGATCCCAAAAGGTTATCCGACGGTTGCCGTAGCTAATCCCCTACGAGGAGTCGAGAGCGACGCAGACTATGTCGCCAGCGTCCTCAACGGTATCGAAGGTCCCATCGTGCTGGTCGGGCACTCCTATGGAGGTGCGGTGATTACCAATGCAGTCAATGACAATAGCAACGTGAAGGCACTGGTCTTCGTTGCTGGTTTTGCGCCTGATACAGGTGAGACTGCCGCTGAACTCTCAGGGCGTTATCCCGGAGGCACACTTGGACCAACGCTCGCGCCTCCAGTCGATCTGCCCGATGGTGGCAAGGATCTCTATATTCAACAGGACAAGTTCCACGCCCAGTTTGCCGCGGATGTACCCGCCAGCGACGCGCAGTTGATGGCTAGCACCCAGCGTCCAATCACAGAAGCTGCATTGAACGAAGCCTCCGGTGCGCCTGCATGGAAATCCATCCCGTCCTGGTTTATCTATGGCGAGCGCGACTTGAACATTCCAGCAGCAGCGCAGGCTTTCATGGCAGAGCGCGCTAACTCAAAGGAGACGGTTGTTGTGAGTGGTGCGTCACATGTGGTGATGGTTTCCCATCCGGATGCCGTTGCCGAGATCATTGAACACGCCGCGACTGATAACTAGAGAAGCATAAACATATTGCGGATGTATGGAACTCGTCCTTCTGCAACTGTAGCGTGAACATTAACAGAAGAAAAAACAATGAACATTAACAAGAATGACACCGCAGTGGTCGTCATTGACCCACAAAATGATGTCTTGAACGAAACAGGAGTCTCCTGGGACTTAGTGAGTGATAGTGTTAGGGAAAACAAGACCGTCGAGAATATTGAGCGAGTCTTCAAGACTGCAAAACAAACTGGATTTGAAGTGTTCATCTCTCCTCACTATTACTATCCCACTGACTATGGCTGGAGCTTTGCCGGAACCGTAGAGCGAATGATGTTGGAGTCTAAAGAGTTCGATCGCAGTGGTACATTGAGCCTTGATGGTTTCTTAGGATCTGGTGCTGACTGGCTCGATCGCTACAAGCCCTTCATTGAGGATGGCAAGACGATCGTGGTCAGTCCCCATAAAGCCTATGGACCACAGAGCAACGACCTCGTTCTGCAACTGCGTAAGCGCAATATCAGCAAAGTCATTCTGCTTGGAATGCTAGCTAATATCTGTGTTGAAGCTCACCTGCGTGACTTGATCGAGCAAGGATTTGAGGTGCTCGTCGTAAAAGATGCAACGGCTGCTCCTCGGCATCCAGAGTTGGGCGACGGCTACAAAGCGGCACTGATCAACTTTGGGTATATTGCCAACGCAGTTCTGTCTACAGATGAAATTGTAAAAGCCATGTAGTAGTACCAAACTCAAAATTGTAGGTCGGGTAGAGGAACGAAATCCAACTCCTCAACCCTTGATGGCACTCATCGTTGCTAAAGAGAAGTGTTTGAAACCAATATCGCAAAAACCATTCTGATTACGGGAACATCCTCTGGACTGGGCAAAGCCACTGCACGCCTTTTTGCTCACGAAGGCTGGAATGTTGTGGCTACAATGCGGCAGCCGGAGAAAGAACAAGAGCTTGTTCAACTCCCCAACGTGCTTGTCACGCGGTTAGACGTTCAAGATCGCGTGAGCATCACGACAGCAATTGAGGCTGCGATCGCTCGCTTTGGGCAGATCGACGCTTTGATTAACAATGCTGGCTTTGGGCTTTTTGGGTTGTTCGAGGCAACACCGCCCGAAAAAGTAGCAGAGCAATTCAACGTCAACGTCTTTGGAGTCATGGATGCTACACGTGCGGTTTTGCCGCATTTCCGGCAAAACAAAGCTGGCTTAATCCTGAATATAAGCTCAGGAGCAGGCGTAGTCACGCTGCCGATGCTTTCGCTATATTGCGCTAGCAAATTCGCCCTCGAAGGCTTCAGCGAAGCCCTTTCCTACGAGTTGACCTCGCAAAATATTGTTGTGAAGCTCATTGAGCCTGGTGGCATCGCAAACACGAAGTTCGAGCAACGTATCGGCATTGAAGCTGTGGAAAATAGTGCAATTCCTGACTACGATCGCTTCGTCACTCACACCAACGCTGTCTTTGAAAGTCTCCGTGACGTGCGCCAATCTACAGAGGAGGATGTTGCGAAGGTAATCTACCAGGCAGCAACCGATGGTACAAATCGTTTGCGCTATGTGGCAACGGAGGACATTCAATCGATGGTGAAGGCGCGACGGGAAACCTCCGAGGATGAATATATTGCCTTCATGCGAACTCACTTTAGTACCAAATGACCACTCACGTTAGGTAATGTAAGTATGGATTCTGAGTACTACGACGACATTATTATTGGCGGCGGTAAAGCGGGTAAAACACTTGCACCAGTACTAGTTGCTGACGGACGGAAAGCAGCACTGGTTGAACGCAGCTTAACCATGATTGGTGGCGGTTGCATCAATCTTGCCTGCATTCCTACCAAGACGATAGTTGCAAGTGCTTACGTTGCAAATACAGTGCGAAATAGTGCTACGTATGGAGTTAAAACCGATGCACTCACTGTTAATTTAGCCAACGTAATTCAACGAAAACGAACGGTTGTCCAATCTATGCGTGACATGAATTTGCACAACCTAGAAACTGCTTTAAGCTACAATCTGATCATTGGAACAGGACAATTCGTCGCGCCCAAAACAATCGAAGTGACAACCGCCGAAGGTAAAACCCGGCACCTCACCGCAGAACGCTTCTTTATCAATACAGGTACAAGACCATCAATTCCGTCGGTGCCTGGACTCAAAGAAGCTGATTTTTTGACCAGTGAATCGATCATCGAGCTAGAGCACTTGCCAGAACATTTGATTGTTCTCGGTAGCGGCTACATTGGCTTGGAATTTGCTCAGGTATTGTCAACTTAAGTGGTTGTGTCGCAAAAACCAACGAATGGTAAGGTAAGCAGGACTACACTCTCCTCCCGGTTCTGTGATGTCTACCTTTGCTCTGTTTAAGTGGCGGCACTTTTTGCCCGAGATCATCCTGCTCAACGTGCGGTGGTATTGCCGCTATTCCTTAAGCTACCGAGATTTGGAGGAAATGATGGCTGAGCGTGGAGTGAACGTGGATCACTCGACAATCAACCGTTGGGTGTTGAAGTATGCGCCAGAACTGGACAAACGCATTCGACCTCACTTGAAGCTGACAAACGACTCGTGGAGAGTGGACGAGACGTATATCAAAATCAAAGGAGAGTGGAAGTATCTGTATCGTGCGGTTGATTCGGAAGGGAATACCCTTGACTTTATGCTGAGCGCAAAGCGCGATGGCAAGGCAGCGGTCCGTTTTTTCCGTAAAGTGCTCAAAGCTCAGCACACTGGGGCTCCACGAGTAATTACAGTGGATAAGAATGCCGCTTATTCAGTGGCAATAGAGGCTCTTCAAGACGATGAAACGATTGGAAAAGAGACCGAATTAAGGCAGAGTAAATATTTGAACAATTTGATTGAGCAAGATCATCGTCATATCAAGCGAATTGTAAAACCAATGATGGGATTTAAGACATTCAACAGTGCAAGAAGAACTTTGAGCGGAATCGAAGCGATGAAGATGATTTGGAAAGGACAAGTAAAAGGAATCGAGCAAGGGGATAGTGTCTCTCAGGTCAGATTTATCGAAGCGATTTTTGGAATTGCTGCTTAAGGGAATGCAAACGATACAGATCGTTTGTCCTTAATAAGTTTTTGCGACACAACCGTTTTCTTAAGCAAGTTTCTTGAAGGTTTTTATGATTGTTATCACGACTCCCACCGGACAGATTGGCAAGCAAATCCTCGATAAGATCCTCGACAGCGGTAAGTCGATTCGGGTCATTGCCCGCGACCCCTCACGTCTTGATCCGAAGGTGCGCGATCGCGTCGAAGTTGTGCAGGGGTCACACGATGACATTGATATGGCATTGTCAGGTTAACCGGAACGTAGAATAATCGGACTGGCTTAACTCGGACCACCGCTTCTGATGTACTCCCGTCATCGTTTTCCCAGCGAAATCATCGGTCACTGTGTGTGGTTGTATTACACATTCCCCCTCAGCTACCGAGACATCGAAAAGATGATGTTATACCGAGGGATCGAAGTGACGTACGAATCGATTCGGGAATGGTGCCAGAAATTTGGACAGCAGTACGCGAATCAGCTTCGGCGCAAACGCCCTTACATTACGAACAAATGGCATCTCGATGAAGTGGTCGTCAAAATCAAAGGGCAGCAATACTATCTGTGGCGAGCGGTGGATTCAACTGGGAATATTCTAGAGGTGTTGCTACAACGACATCGGGATACGAATGCAGCGAAGCGCTTTTTTCGCAAACTGTTGAAGAAACAAGGGTTCGTGCCACGAGTGATTGTCACCGACAAATTGAAGAGTTACGAAGCTGCAAAGAATCGAGTACTGGCGAGCGTGGAGCATCGACAGCATAAGGGATTGAATAATCAGGCAGAGAATTCGCATCAACCCACACGAGTCAGAGAAAGGCGAATGCGGCGCTTCAAATCTGCGGGACAAGCGCAACGATTTCTCTCAGCCTTTGAGCCGATTCGAGGACACTTTCACCCGAAGCAACATGAACTAACTGCAAAACGACACCGAGAACAGCTACGCCAACGATTTGAAGATTGGCGAGAAGTTACTGGGCTAACTTCTGCTGCGTAATCAGAGTGATCAAGACTGCTTAGGAATTATCATGCCTAATTTTGAATGTACTCCATTAAGTTGATAATGCCGTTCAAACAGCTTTGACCAATGCCATCAACCGGATGCAAATTGCCCCGGCGTATCTCTTCACAGGTTCCAGAGGAACGGGTAAAACCTCTACTGCACGTATCTTTGCCAAATCTCTCAACTGCTTAAGCTTTGATGGACCGACTGATGAACCTTGTGGTACCTGTCAATCTTGTCGCTTGATCGAAACCAGCAATAGTCTAGATGTCAGTGAGATTGACGCAGCTTCCAACAATGGGGTGGATGAGGTTGTGTCGCAAAAACTTTAGGAGACACTATTTGCAGTGTTGAAGTATGCATAATACAGGCGTTGCACAATAGAAGTATGATGCAATGTTTACACTGTAACTCCAACCAAACTGTCAAGAATGGGCGACGCAAGGGTATCCAGAACTACTTGTGCCGCAGTTGTGGTCGTCAATTTCGCCAAACTTACACCCCTCAAGGCTATTCCTCAGATGTCAAAGAACACTGCTTGACACTCTATCTCAACGGCATGGGCTTTCGTGCTATCGAACGAGTCACAGGCGTATGTCACAACACCGTCATTAACTGGGTTAAACAGGCTGCTCAAACTCTGCCCGATGAAAACTACGAAATTCCCAAATCAGCTCAAGTCGATGAACTGCAAACCTTTGTCGGCTCAAAAAAGTCAAAGTCTGGATTTGGATTGCCGTAAATTCCAAAGCTCCTGGAATTCTTAAATGGGTAGTAGGCGACCGTTCTCTCGCCACCTTTCGATTGCTCTGGCTGATGATTCGAGGATGGTGCTGCTTTTTGTACATTACCGATGGCTATCCGGTCTATCGTTGTCTGATAGAAGATAGCGATCATCTGGTGAGCAAAACAGCAATGACTCGGGTTGAAGGAGAAAATAGTCGATTACGGCACTATCTGGCGCGACTGCACCGCAAAACCTTCTGCTATTCCAAGTCAATTGAGATGCTTCAGGCATCGATTCGCTTGTTAATTTACTACTTGAAGCATCGACAAGTGCCTGCTTTGAGATGATCATTCACCCATTGTGCAACGCCATAATACAACTCTGTAGGTAGCGTTAAAAAGATTTTCTGCGACAGAACCGGGGCGACTACCCCAAAGGGGGAACTGCTTTGTATCGCCACTTAGAGCCGGACGATTTGCGTCCCGGTTCACATCGTTGAAAAGCTGAATAAGATCAAGAAGACCAGGCAGCAGCTAACGGCAGAGTTAGACAGAATGCCAACCACAGATGAAGCGGCGATCGCCGTCCAGAGTTTGTCCTAAACAAGGGCTTAGAGGGTATCTGCCTCTGGCTGGTCTGACTTTGGCATTTCAGTTGCGCCATGCTCGGTGATGAGGTAATCGACATCTCCTGTATCTAACCTGATCCTCACTGAGTTAGCGTCAGCGTCATCTACTCCCTCTAATTCACTCTCGGAACTGCTTCTCTCCAGGGCGGCGATCGCGTCCGGGTCGCCCTGCTGCGCCAGCACAGTCAGCAGGTTGGTGACGGTCTGGTTTACAGATTTGGATATTGGCTCTGACATCGTTCACCCTTAATGCAGTAATTGACCCAAGATTCTACTGCATAACTGCATCCTTACTCAAAACTTTCAACCCTGGGGCGATCGCCCCAGGGTTGCAGGTTCTTATGACGCTTAGGTAAGCTAAAACCTGGCTATTAAATGACAGCCATCCTTGGCGGGGACGACAACTACAACTCCTGCTCTAAAAACAGCGATCGCATAGTGACGTTTACACGCACGAGATACTGAAACCTCTGTAATCTCTTACTTTGATAGCCGATCACAGTTGACGTGACAGAGAGCGATCGGTGGGGTGGTAGAAGTTGCACCTGTCGTAACCCGCCAATGTCAGGTTCTTCCCAAGTTTTGGTGATCGAGGACTTTAGAATGCTCTAGAAGCTAGAGATCTCGTTGAGCAAACTGGCGATCGCGTCCCACTTCACCGAAAGTTAGGAAGATCCTAAAGGTATTGTCGCCTAACATTTGAGGTCATTTACCGCTGCTGCATTTTGCTGTGATAGTTGTAACATTGCCGTTTATGCCTCTTTTCGGCAAACTAGATCAGAAATTTTAGTTTAACGGCTAAAATGCTTGTTGTTCAAGCATTTCAAGCAAAAGACATTTTTGCAGAAAGTTTCACGATCAGTGTCGTTTAGGCATCAATTTTGGGAGTATCCTTTTGCTAAAACGCTTTTCTAGTAACGATTGAGTGAAGAGGCTTGTGCGGGAAAACTGCATTATAAGGGCAGGATAGGGCGATCGCCTCTTACTTTGATAAAGGCTCTAATCTTGCGTTTGTGGCAACAGAGTGAGGGAGAGTGACAGAAGCTTCTCATTGATCGGCTCATGCCTCTAAACCTGTCTAGGTTTTTAGCGCTACTCTCCCTTAAGTTTCAGCAGGGTGAACAGCCGCAAAATTTACAATATTTCCTTTTGTTCACCTTACAGTCAGCTTCATTACCCTCTGCTCTGTGGTAACTATCCACGCCATAAAATTCTGCCATTTGCGTAATTCAATGCTGTCCAGCCCCCAAAGGGTCCATGTTCCTTGAAGCTAATTACCTCACCTTGATCACTAACCTTCCATAGTGAAATGTGATTGTCAGCATGACGCCATAGAACTCTGCTATCGCCATAGTGTACTGGTGTCCAACCCTCAAAGGGTCCATGTTCCTTGAAGCTAATTACCTCACCTTGATCATCAACATTCCATAGTGAAATGCGACCGTCAATATGACGCCATAGAACTCTGCTGTCTGCATGATTTAACGGCATCCAACCCTCAAAGGGTCCATGCTCCTTGAAGCTAATCAACTCACCTTAATCGTCAACCTTCCACAACGAAATACGACCGTCAGTATGACCCCACAGAATTCTGCCGTCTGCATAGCTTAAAGGCATCCAACCCTCAAAGGGTCCATGTTCCTTGAAGCTAATCAACTCACCTTGATCATCAACCTTTCACAGTGAAATGTGATTGTCAGCATGGCACCATAAGATTTTTCCATCGTCGTAACTTAAAGGCACCCAACCCTCGAATGGTCCATGTTCCTTGAAGCTAATTAACTCACCTTGATCATCAACCTTCCACAGTGAAATGTGATTGTCAGTATGACGCCACAGAATTCTGCCATCAGCGTAGTTCAATGCCGTCCAACCCGCAAACGGTCCGTGCTCTTTAAAGCTGATATGCTCACCTTGGTCATCAACCTTCCACAACGAAACGCGAAAGCCAGATGCCAGCCCACCACTAGTCAAACCAACGTTAGCTTCCTCATTAGTGAATGTAAGTACAATATCTGCTTTATCACCCCCGCCAAAGCCAGTGTTGGCAAGACCAGCTTTGTAGCTTCTTGGAGTGCCCGGCAACACTTGAATTTGAATTGCTTCCTCATCTTCCAGGTCTTGAGTGTTTTCGTCATCTCCTTCAAAGAGCTTGGCAGAACCTTCAATACGAACAACGTCATTGGGGCGAACACTCACGTTGAGATCAAGGTCAACTCTCACTTCTCCTCCTACCCCTAACGACATCTTGACCAGCTCTGACGGAAAACCCTCTGTGCTGACGACGGCTTCACCGCTGACAGGCGCACTTTCGCGCTCGTTGCTGCCAAACGTTTCGTGATCCATTGCTGAAATCGTTCCTGATACTTGAACTATGCGAGTTGACATTGTGCTCTCCTTTGATATTCAGCTAATTAGTTAGTGGAAATAAGAGTGTGGTTGCGTCGAAATAATTGTCTTTTCGCCTTTTGCGTGTGATTCCAACAAGATTCAGAAAAAGCAGAACAGAATTCTGCAAGGGAACGAATGTTGAATGGTTTCGTTGCATGCTGGAATAAGGGCGATTGCTCTACTCAGCGTCGGAATTTCGGACGATCGTTGGTTCTGACGGGATCATCTTGTTCTCCTAATGGGTTAATAGTGGTAGGACTTACGCACTGCGTGCGGCATCCTGGTAGTTTTGGGTGATTTTGCACGGGTTTTACCCGTGCAAAATCACCCAACTGTGTAAGTCCTGAGTGGATTGCTTCAACGTGAAGAGCAGTTTCCAGTACTGCTCAACGATCGAATTGAATCGAACTACGGATTACATTGAGGTAGGCTAGGTCTTGTGTTGCAAATTAGCGGCGGGTCATTGTTCTCTGGAGGAGTAGGTTGAGGTGGAGGGGTTACAGGTGGATTAGAGATAGGCGGAGGTTGATCAGACGGTTCATTTGGATCTATAACCTCTAGTCCACCAGGATCGTTGGGATCTCGACCGGGCGGTTCATCAAAGGGACCGCCAGAAGTGCAGAAATTATCGAACGGAATATTGCAATCCACCTCATCATCAAGTGCCAACGCAACAGGGCTGATTAGAGGCAAAGAAACCGCAACAAAGAGGAAACCCATTTCTACCGTTTTAACAACCTTAGAACTACGTCGAGTGAATTGCCAGAAAGAATCAGAAGACTGCTTCAATGCGATTGATTTCTTTGGGTTTAGCGTGCCTTGATTGATTTGAGTTCCTATCATTTTGCTGAGTTGATTCAGTGACAAATCGACCTTAGCAAGCAACCGTGTATCGCTCGTTCATGCAGCGCGAATGCAGCGTGAATAAATTCTGCTTGACTGAATCCATATTTTGAAGATCATCTCAAAAGGCAGAAACAACAAGAATTGTACGCTGTTACTTCAGCACTCACAGTTCTCAAAAATCACCCCTGTGGGTACCTCCAAGACAAAGTAATGGACTTCTGTTTTGTTCAAAAACAGAGCTTTGCTAAGTGCTTAAGCCTGGTTCGAAAACGCGCCTCGTTTAGTACCCTTGTGGGTACTTTGTGAATTTGGAGAGGATCAATCTGACTTTTTCAAACTTTTTCTGGCTGTTCTTCTGGCGATGTTCTATTAACGTTGATTCAAGTCAAATAAGCTGTTATCTCTTTGAGCCAAAACTGTTGGTAAAGCAGTTTCTGTTTCAAATTAAGCTAACGCTGTACCGCAACTGTTTATGCGCCGGGTTGAGAGCTGTAGAGGATAGGGTGTCATGTCTCATCTATCGTTCGCTTTACTGGGTCCAATGCAGGTCACACTGAATGGACAGCCGATCGTCGCCTTTCCTTATGAAAAGGTGCGAGCACTGTTAGCTTATCTAGCGATTGAATCTCAATATCCACATCATCGCGACGCACTTGCTGCCCTGCTGTGGTCCGAGCGCTCTCAGTCCGATGCCCGCAGCAATTTACGTAAAGCATTATCTGTGCTGCGACGACTCCTTGACGATATAACTCATCAACCACCTGTGCTGCTTGCCACGCGCCACACAATCCAGATCAATCCGCTTGCTAACTACACTTTAGATGTCGAGCGGTTTAAGGAGTTGCTCGATCACGATCATCACCATGAGCAAGTCGCCAATGACGGTAGCCTGGAAACCATTGCTTGTTTAGAGCGAGCTGTTGCGCTATATCGAGGTCCATTTCTCGATCGCCTGCATCTACCCCATAGCGAAGCCTTTGAAACCTGGATGTTCCACCAGCGTCAACGTCTGCATGATCAAGTTATCGATGCCCACACCAAACTGATGAAGCATCATGAGCTGCACGGCCATTACGAAAAAGCCCAGCAGTACGCCCAGCAGCAGCTTCAACTCGAACCCTGGAATGAATCTGCCTACTGCTGCCTAATGCGAGTTTTGGCACAAAATGGACGGCGAACGGCAGCTCTACAGCAGTTCGAGCGCTGCTGCCACAGCTTAAGACAAGAATTAGCGACTGAGCCGGATGCTACAACTGTAGAACTCTGGCAAGCGATTCGAGCAGGCAGCTCTTCTAAACTACTCCTGAGTTCGATAGAGAAGTTGAAGTAGAAGAAAATTAGAACCGAGACGTGCTTGACAAACGAAACTTGAAGTTAAGTTGTAAGCAATGGGCTGAGCCTTGGAATGAGTAGAGTGGATAAGGTGAAAATGTTGCTGAATCTGTCTTTCTGCTTATTTCAGTGCCATTCATCTTTGAGTGAGTTGCGATTACTCAATTCGTCACAGCATAATCCCAATGCACCGGAACAAAGTCAAATGATCAGTGAGTTTAAAGGGTATCTGTGTCCGGTGATTGGGGTCGTTAGGTAGCTTAAGCTTGTTGATAGGGTTCTGAGCTAGCTT
>NZ_JACJOV010000085.1:0-54458 GCF_014695745.1 Leptolyngbya sp. FACHB-671
GTTAGCTTCTCGTTGTCTTACTCTTTCAGCCATGCCAGACACCATTCGTGGACACACACTTTTTCATTGGTGGAAGGAGGAATAAATTAGTGTCACTCTACCATCCGGATTCCGTATCAGTCTCTTGGAGAAGCACCGTTGCAATCACCTGTCCGAATTGGGGCAGGTTGAAAGGTACTCGAAAATCACAGCAAAAATAATGTGGTTTATGTTGCAATTACCTGTCCGAATTGGGGCAGGTTGAAAGCCATTGCACAAGAGACATGCAGGAGCAATGGAGGGGTTGCAATCACCTGTCCGAATTGGGGCAGGTTGAAAGACACAAAAACTTCGGTTTCCTCAAAATTAGCTAGCGTTGCAATCACCTGTCCGAATTGGGGCAGGTTGAAAGACCTAAACTGACGGTGATTATCGGGCTTCCCCGATCGTTGCAGTTACCTGTCCGAATTGGGGCAGGTTGAAAGGCAAGCAATGAAGAAGTAGAGACAATAGTCTCAGAGATACTTTTTGAAGTGGGTTGAAAGCGAGTCCAGTTGTGTCCTTAAGGACTAGATTCAGCGACATTAATTTGTCACTAGCAACTCAGCGACACTAACTTGTTACAACGACATTAATCTGTCACCAGCGACAAATAATGTGTCACTGTACACTTGTGCTTTCGACGACAATAATGTGTCACTGTACATTTTTGATGGACACAAGTGGACTCGAACCACCGACCCCTACGATGTCAACGTAGTGCTCTAACCAACTGAGCTATGCGTCCGAACAGTTAATTAATATAGCACGGGTTCTGCGTTAGGCACAAATAAATTTTGTTGGGGATGCCAAAATTCAAAAGGCTGTCACAATTGAAGCTGAGGTTTTGCGTGTGGCGAGAATTTGTAGCCTTTACGCTCAAGTTTCTACCTACCAGTGATGCCAAACCTAACTGACGTTGTGGGATAAATGCGGTGGCTAGAGTTTATCTAGAGAAAATTACCCGACAGTTTAATGCTGTCGCTGCCGTCGAAGACATCACATTTGAAGTTCCAGATGGGCAGTTTTGGGTTTTGGTTGGGCCGTCGGGCTGCGGTAAGTCAACGATTCTCCGAACGATCGCTGGACTGGACAACGCGACTTCGGGCAAGCTTTACATTGGCGATCGCCTGGTCAACCAGGTTCCAGCACGAGAGCGGGATGTAGCGATGGTGTTTCAAAACTATGCGCTTTATCCACACATGACGGTTGCCGAAAATTTGGCGTTTGGGCTACGGATGCGGCGCTCGGATGCAACCACGATTCAGTCTAGAGTGGAGGCGGTAGCGCGATCGCTCGATATCACTCACCTTTTGGCGCGCAAACCCCGACAGCTATCGGGGGGGCAGCAGCAGCGCGTTGCTTTGGGTCGAGCGATCGCCCGTCAACCTCAAGTGTTTTTGCTTGATGAACCTCTGTCTAACCTGGATGCACAACTGCGAGACGATACTCGCGCCGAGTTAAAGCAGCTTCATCAGCGTCTTGGTGTTACCACAATCTATGTGACTCACGATCAGGTGGAGGCAATGACGCTAGCCGACCAGATCGTTGTCCTCAATCGCGGCAAAATTCAGCAGATCAGCGATCCTCAAACCCTTTATGCCAAGCCTGCAAACCAAATGGTAGCTACGTTTGTAGGCAACCCACCGATGAATTTGCTGCACGCCACGTATGATGGCACTCATTTTCAAGTTGAAGGACAGCCCTTACCCTGTCCCGATCGCCTCCGCCAGCAGGTTAACCTTATTGCCGGACAGCGATATAACCTGGGTATTCGTCCTGAGCATCTTCAAATCGTGTCTGAGCTAGACCCGTCTGAGTCAAACTTGTCTGAGTCAAACAGGGGTCACCTGATGGCAGAAGTGAGTGTCGTGGAGCCTTTAGGACGAGAGATCTTGATCCGAACTGTTTTGCCTGTTGAGAGAGGATCTGCCCCGACGCTCAATCTACAGGTGAATCCAATGCAACCTCCTCATCCAGGCGATCGCCTTTCGCTGCGGCTTGACCTGGATCAGCTTTTCGTGTTTGACCCCAGTACGGGAGATAGCTTGACGCAGTAGCAACACGCTAAAGGCTGCGATCGCATTCCAGATCTGTCGGTTAAGCACTGCTATCTTAGAAACGAGCTTGAAAGGAAGCAGCATGGAACCACCGGATCAAAGTGTCATAGAGAATCTGTTGGATCATCTGCGAGCGGCGGTGGGTTTGCTGGATGCACAAACGGGATTGCGACAAGATGTGTTGAACGTGTGCGATCGCCTCACCCATCCCACCTTTCGCATCGCAGTTTTTGGACCGTTTAACTACGGCAAATCGACGCTGTTGAATGCTTTGTTGGGAGAGCGGACGCTGCCGATTGACCTGATTCCGACAACGGGAGCGGCGATCGCTGTTCGCTATGGCACTGAATTGCAAACTCGGATCAGGCTATCGGACGGCTCAGAAATTCAGGAAACGGGTACGGAGGTGCTGAAACGGTTTGCCATTCTCGATGACAACCGCCGAATGCGAGACGATGTGGTTGCTGTTGAGGTATTTTGTCCGCATCCCTTCCTACAAACGGGAGTGGAACTGCTAGATTTACCGGGAACTAATGACCGGGAGGCACAGGATGCACTGGTGCGCGATCAGCTTTTGACGGCGGATCTGGTGGTGCAAGTGCTGGATGGTCGCAAACTGATGACGCTAGGCGAACGGGAAAACCTCCGGGACTGGCTGCTCGATCGCGGCATTGAGACGGTTGTGTTTGTGGTCAATTTCCTCAACCTGATGGAGCCAGATGACCAGCAGCAGGTATCTCGCCGGATGCGCTTTGTGGCGGAAAGCTTTCGGTCAAAACTGCCTGCTGGCATCAGCAACCTTTACAGGGTTGATGCTCTGCCTGCTCTACGGGCTCGTTTGAAAGGAGATATGACTGCTGCACAGACAGCAGGATTGCCTGCATTTGAGACCGCGCTTCAGGCGATCGCCCAGTTCCATCAGGAGCAACCACTCCAGACTCGTTTGCCTCGACTGCTGGCGATCGCTCCTCAGGTTCAGCAAGCCTTGCACCAGCAGATAGAGTCCATCACGGCTGAAATCAGCGCCAAAATGCATTCAACTTCTGCAACGGTTGACCAAAAGACGCAAATCAAGCAAAAAGCCCAAAAGTTAATTAAACAAGGTTTTTCTAGCAGCTTGTCTGCTGTCCAGGATTGGCTTGCACTGCCCAATCTGCTTAACCAGTATCAGTTTGGGGCGACGACAGCCTTGCAGCAGTTTGAGTTTAAAGACTGGGAATCGGCTGTCCTGAAGCCAGATTGGGTCGCCAAAAAGAAATCTGTGGTGGAGTGGGTTTACAAAGCCTGTGATTTCTTTGATCGTCCGCGCCCTGCTGACCTGTGGTTTGCTTTTCCAGAGGAGCCGGAGGTGATTTTGCCCGATTCCCCTCAATCCGACGCAAACGCACCCAGGCAGAAAGGGGATGTAGCACCTGTGGCGATCGCTACGGGACTCGGTTGGGTATTGGGTGGACCAATTGGTGCAGCCGTTTTTGGTGGAGCTAGCTATCTGATTAATCAAACCAATCAAACGGATGCAAATCAACCACAGCCAGTCCGCCCATCTGACTCTGTGGAAGATTACATAACTCAGATCAATCAGCTTTATGGCAATGCAGCCAAGGATTACCTGAGCCGCTTTAGCAGCCTTGCCTTAACTGCCCTTCAGCAATACGAAATTGCTGCAAACGCTGCAATTGAGATGGCGATCGCTCCAGAATCCGCTCCCGTCCCTGATTTATCCCACCAGCGTCACCAGCTCAGTCTGCTCCAGTCCAGGCTAGACAACTTGAATCAAGCACTGAATCTGGTAAGGTCATGAACCTGGGTGATTGTTTGTCTGTAGGTCTGAATCTATAGGTCTGAATTTAGTTAAAAAAGCGGCATTTTGCCCGATCTTCTGCTAAATTCTAGTCATTCAAACCCTAGAGGTTAATCTCTAGAGGATGTTTGAAAGTGCTAGTTTGTAGCCCAATCCTGGGTATAGTCATGGCATTGGCAGATAACCCTTGGGATAAACCAAGAGTTCTATCTGAATGTCACAACTGTGCAAGGCGATCGTTCTATTGGTTCAGGGTGTTTATTCGCAGCAAACGTGTCAGGCACAAGGTTGCACTCATCGTCTGTTGTTGGTAGGTTGTAAGTCCTCTAGTGTGTGTAGCTTAACAATAGTTTGGATTAGCCCCAGTCCAGCTCGACAAGTGTCAGCTTTTTGAAAGGGTTAACTCTTGCAGTTAACATCCATAGCCATTCTGTAGAACGTTTATGTCTCAAGATCCCAGCATCAACCAACCCCTCCTGGAAGCTTCAGGACAACCAAAACCCTCTAACTGGAATGAAGATATTCCAGTGGCTGAACCCAGCACTTTCTCGATTGACACTTACGCTGATGACCTGATGGACGAGCTGTTTGAGGAGGTCGATCACATCCTGGAGAAAGGGGTTAAGATGCCGCCTGAGACAGACAACCCAGAATATGTAGCACTCCAGCCGATCACGGTGCCAGAGATGGGGTTGCCGTCGGTGCTGGTGCCGCACCGTCAAGTAGAAGCCGACCAACTGGAGCAGCTAGAGGCAGATTTGGAATTGCTGCCGTCAGAGAGCCAGGCGGATAAGCGCTATGGATTTGGCAAATCGCTCGACCAGCTTTTGTTAATTTCAGCCTGTGCCTCTCTGGTGTTGACTGCCCTTTTAGGAATAATGCTTCAGGGGAAATGGCAGCCTGCACTCGCTCCTCAAAACTCTGTAGCTGTTGATCAGCTTTCTCAATCCGATGCCGAATTTTTAGACTATATGGAGCGATCGCTGGATGTAATCGATCGCAGAGCCACCGCCAACAACTCATCTACCACTGCCGAGATTCCGGCTCCTCCTGCTGCCACTAGTCCTACTAGCAGCAGTCAGCCCGCTCAGGCTTCGGTCCCAGAGCGAGTTTTTGTTCCGGTCTACCAACCGCCTCAAAATCTATCTTTTCCAGGATTAGGACAGCCCGCTCAGCCCGCCCAGCCTGCTCAACCGACTCAGCCTAGTCAAGTTGTTCCACCCATTCAGCCTGCAGTGCCCGCTGCTCCCGCTGCTTCTGCTCCTGCTGCGGTGGCGACCGCACCCAATATTGCCCCAACTTTGAATTACACCCTGGTAGGACTGTTGGAATTAGGCGATCGCTCTGCTGCTTTATTTGAGGTCAACGGTACGCCTCAACGCATCTATGTCGGTGAAAGCATTGGCTCAAGCGGCTGGACGCTAGTTTCTGTGCAAAACGAAGAGGCGTTGATTCGGCGGAATGGAGAAGTGCGATCGGTTTATGTAGGGCAGAGATTTTAGGGATCGGGGGTTAGGAATTAGGGGGGAGATGGAAATTTTGCGGGGGTTGGCGGCATCGTTAAATCTGCTGCCAGGCGTGTCGCAGATTGTGCAGGCCCATCGACTGGCAGGGCAACAACACGATAATCTTTGCGGACCTTACTGGGCGGCACTGTTGCTGCGGGTGTATGCCAAGTTGAGCATCAGTACAGAGCAGGCTGCTTCGCTTGCAGGTTCTGTGCTGCCAATGGGTGACCCGCTCACCTGGGTGCCCAAAGGCGTGCGTCCCCGCTATGACTACGGTGTTGCTTTACCTCAAACGGACTGCATTCAGGACGCGGGAACTGCAGCCGCAGGGTTAATCGAAGCAGTTTCTAGCGTCTCTAGAGAAAAGTTCAGCCTGATTCCGCTTAAAGCAGACTGGTCAGAAAACCAGGTAGAAGCGTTGATTTTGCTCTGCCAGGAAAACCCTGACTGGGTCGCAGTGCCGATCTGTAACCTGCGAACAGGGCACTTGTGGGGGTCGGCTCTGCCACTTGGAGATGCGATCGCCTACCTTCAAGGCGTTGACATTCAACCCCCCTCAGCCGACTGGAACGTTGGACACTTTGTAGTACTGGCAGGCAAGATTCATGGAACTGCTCGCTCCCTGTTGATTGTGCAAGACACCTACCCTGAATTTGGTTGGGATAGCTACCACTTGCAGCCTGCGGCGGCGATCGCCGCTGCTCTCAATTGCGGTGATGGCAGTGAGGGAGGCGTGCTTTTGTTTGTCGCAACTCAATATAAAGCTGAGGTAGAAGCAAGAAGCAAGGAGAAGGGGTTTGCGATCGCCCCTTGGGATAATGGAACGCCTTGGACGGAGTAGAGATGGGGGCGTTACTGGAACTACACCAGCAGCTAATGTATCCATATTCTCATCGGACATAGATTTGGACTGCGTTTAGCGCTGAAACGGAACCTTATGAAACGAATTCGTGTGTTGTGTGCGATCGCCCTAGCGACTTTAACCTTGAGCGCTCTTTCGGCTGAAGCTCAGACTCGCTCAGATTCCTATAGGCTGGCTCAGACGAGTACTCCTCCAGTGGTCAACTTTGACCTCAACCGAGCAAAAAACCTGGCGCGTCAGGCGGCTGAGCGGGCAAATGGTGGACTGAACCAATATCGAGCTGAGCCATCGATGCATGGTCCATCTACTGACGCACCTTATGTCGAAAACTCTGACGGAAGCTGGACATTTACCTTCAGAGGTGGCGCGCCCGGTTCGTCCAATTACACGACCGAAAGCGTCGTTACGGTTAACAGCAATGGCTGGGTTATCACTGTGGATTACAACGGACCAATTCGGAACTAGTTTATTTAGATCTCTGTGAATGGTAGCGAGGCGGAGCCTCGCTACCATTCACGCTTTAAAGAGTGGCTCATGCAGAAGATCTATGGATTGGTAATTGTTTAAACTACCTCTGAAAGATACAAGGGGCGATTCGCGAATCGCCACTACCCGAAATTTCCTAGTTGATTTTTAGTTTGTATAAACCCTGCATTAGGGTAAAGTTTGCTTGATTTATGTTCCGTTTACATAAGTTCTGTAAGTGACAAATAACGAATGGCAAACAATCCATGCCCCGTCCATTTAACAATGGCTACCCTAGAACTATTCGGGTGAGATTTGGCATTTTTCCGCGAAAACGGCCAAACCTCAGCCTTTTAGTGAATCAGGAGATGAGGGTATGGGTATCGCCACAGTTAACCCAGCAACAGGAGAGATACTAAAAAACTTTGAGCCGCTCAATGATCAGGAAATTGCTCAGAAGCTAGATCAGGCGCAAAAGACGTTTGAGCACTATCGCCATATTCCGATCGCCCAAAAAGCTGAATGGATAAATGCAGCGGCAAAACTGCTGGTTGATCGGCGAGAGGAGTTTGGCAAAATCATGGCACTGGAAGTAGGCAAGCCTATTGCTTCAGCGATCGCTGAAGCCGAAAAATCTGCCTGGGTTTGTCGCTACTACGCTGAAAATGCTGCTCAGTTTTTAGCAAACGTCCCGATTGAAACGGATGCGAGCCACAGTTTTGTGAGCTATCAGCCGATCGGGGCGGTGCTAGCCGTGATGCCCTGGAATTTTCCGTTTTGGCAAGTTTTTCGCTTTGCGGCACCTGCCTTGATGGCAGGTAATGTGGGGTTGTTAAAACACGCTTCTAATGTGCCCCAATGTGCCCTGGCGATTGAAGAAATCTTTCGAGAGGCAGGCTTCCCAACTGGGGCCTTTCAAACGCTGCTGGTCGGTTCTGATAAGGTGGCTCAGATTGTCACCGATGAGCGGGTGAAAGCGGCTACTTTAACCGGTAGCGAACCCGCTGGAGCTAGCCTTGCCAGCCTTGCCGGAAAGCTAATTAAGAAAACGGTGCTGGAATTGGGCGGCAGCGATCCGTTCATCGTGCTGGAAAGTGCCGATTTAGAAACAGCCGTTTCTACCGCTGTAACTGCCCGAATGATCAACAGTGGACAGTCCTGCATTGCGGCAAAACGATTCATTGTGCAGGAGTCGATCGCCGACGAATTCACTGAAAAGCTGGTGGCAAAATATGCTGCCTTGAAAGTGGGCGACCCAATGAATCCTGAAACGGACATTGGACCGCTGGCAACTCCTGGCATTCTCAAAGATTTGGATCAGCTAGTGCAAACCTGCATTGAGAAGGGCGCAAAAGCGTTAATCGGCGGAAATCCCCAGGACGTGCTAACCCGATCAGTCGTAGCGTTTCAGCATGGAAACTTTTATCCTCCTACTATCCTGGCTGATTTTCCTCCGGGCACCCCAGCCGATGATGAAGAATTTTTTGGCCCGGTTGCGCTGCTATTTCGTGTGCCTGACATTGACGCTGCAATTCGCCTGGCAAATAGCAGTCCCTTTGGGTTAGGAGCAAGTGCCTGGACGGGAATACAAGAAGAAGGCAATCGCCTTGCCACAGAGCTAGAAGCCGGAGCCGTCTTCATCAACGGCATGGTCAAATCCGATCCGCGATTGCCGTTCGGGGGTGTCAAACGGTCAGGCTACGGACGCGAACTCGGCATTCAGGGTATTCACGAATTCGTCAATATCAAAACTGTTTGGATGAAATAACTCCACCCCCACTCGTTGCACCCACTCCATCTACAGTTCAAAGGAAATCAACATGAGTGAAATGAATACAGCAGAATTACTCGTGCAATGCCTGGAAAATGAAGGCGTTGAATACATCTTCGGCTTGCCGGGTGAAGAAAACCTGCAAATTTTGCAGGCGCTCAAAAACTCCTCAATCCGCTTCATCACCACTCGACACGAGCAGGGTGCAGCGTTTATGGCAGATGTTTACGGGCGGCTAACTGGCAAGGCTGGAGTTTGTCTATCAACGCTAGGTCCAGGTGCAACCAACCTGATGACGGGCGTTGCCGATGCCAATCTCGATCGCGCTCCCTTGGTTGCGATTACCGGACAAGTGGGCACTGACCGAATGCACATTGAATCTCACCAATATCTAGACCTGGTAGCAATGTTCTCACCGGTCACTAAGTGGAATACTCAGATCGTCAGACCTAGCAACACACCAGAAATCGTCCGTAAAGCCTTTAAGGTCGCTCAGACCGAAAAACCTGGTGCCGTACACATTGACTTGCCGGAAAATATTGCCGCGATGCCAGCCGTGGGACGACCGCTGAAAACCGATGGACGAGAAAAAACCTTTGCAGCCTTTCACAGCATTGAGAAAGCAGCCACTCTGATTTCGCAGGCAAAAAATCCATTAATCCTAGTCGGAAATGGTGCGATTCGGGCTAATGCTAGTGAAGCGCTGACCGAGTTTGCGACCCGGCTTAATATTCCTGTCGCCAATACGTTTATGGGTAAAGGAGTAATTCCCTACACGCACCCTCTGGCTCTTTGGGCTGTCGGGCTGCAGCAGCGGGATTATATTAGTTGCGGGTTTGACAACACAGATCTGGTGATTGCGATCGGCTATGACCTGATTGAGTACTCCCCGAAGCGATGGAATCCTACAGGCGAGATTCCGATTATCCACATTGATGATACTCCCGCCGAAATTGACAGTAGCTATATTCCGGCGGCTGAAGTGGTGGGAGATATTTCTGACTCGCTGGATGAAATCTTTAAGCGCAGCGATCGCCAAGATAAACCAGATCCCTACGCGCTGACCCTGGGAGATGAGATTCGCGATGATTACAAACAGTACTCTAACGATGATGGGTTCCCAATTAAGCCGCAAAAGCTGATTTACGATTTGCGCCAGGTGATGGGACCAGAGGATATTGTGATTTCGGATGTGGGTGCCCACAAGATGTGGATGGCGCGTCACTATCATTGCGATCGCCCCAACACCTGCCTGATTTCCAATGGTTTTGCAGCAATGGGCATTGCTATTCCAGGAGCTGTTGCTGCCAAGTTAGTTGCTCCCGATCGCAAGGTTGTTGCCGTCACGGGCGATGGTGGCTTCATGATGAACTGCCAGGAGCTAGAAACTGCTCTACGCGTTGGCACACCCTTTGTCACGATTATCTTTAACGATGGTGGCTATGGCTTGATTGAGTGGAAACAACTCAATCACTATGGTGAGTCAAACTTTGTTCACTTCACCAATCCTGATTTTGTCAAACTGGCGGAGAGCATGGGTTTGAAAGGTTATCGGGTTGAGTCCAGCACCGACTTTATTCCCAAACTCAAGGAAGCTTTGGCTCAAGACGTGCCTGCTGTGATTGATTGCCCCGTAGACTATCGGGAAAACCTGCGCTTCAGCCAGCGATCGGGCGACTTGAGTTGCAATATTTGAGGTAAATCCTGAGTTGGGCGATCGCCATCGCGCTAGAACAAGGGGCCTAAGCCCCTTGTTGCTTCTGGACATAGAACTGTCTTGTGTAGGACCGTATTAAGTAGTATTAAGTAGAATACTAAAGTGCAGAGGCAACTTATGCTCAAATCAGGATTAGCGCTCTTTTTTGGTTTGCTCCTGACTAGTTTGTGCTGGATGAGTGGGGAGATGCCTGCGATCGCCCAAACCACCTCAACCGTAACCCTTGCATCTGCCACCGCATCATCAGGAGAAAAACCATTGTTTTCGTTTTCAGGAACACCCCCGACTAACTTAGGTGTAAAAGAAGGCAAACTGCTGGAATGCCCCAACACCCCCAACTGCGTCAACAGCCAGACTCCTGCATCTGATAGTGAACACAGCATTCAGCCGATTTCCTACAGCTCAACTCCAGAGCAGGCTTTAGCAAACTTAAAAGCTGTGATTCAAGACCTGCCACGGGCCAAGATCGTGAGTGAGTCCGACGATTATGTCTATAGCGAGTTCGCTACTGCCTTAATGGGCTTTGTTGATGATGTTGAGTTTTACTTGGACAAAAGCCAAAGTGTGATTCACGTCCGCTCCGCTTCCCGTTTGGGAAAATCTGACCTTGGCGTAAACCGCAAGCGTGTAGAAGAGATTAGAGCAAAATTTGCAGCGCTAGAAGCTTGATGAGAAGCTTGATGTAAGTTTCTTGAAACGTAAAAACGGGGTGGAGGTAAAGCTTCCACCCCGTTTTTTGCATTTGTGGTTGGCTGTAGCGAAGTTACCTTAATGTTGCCCAAGCTGTGGGCGATCGCCAGTTTTGTAGTCAGTAAGGGGGCGATGCACGCACCCGGCATTCTAGCTGAACCCTGCCAGTACCAGTGCTGCACCGCAGATTAGTGCCAAGATCGCCAACACAGAACCAGCATTAGGACTGCCTTTCCAGGAATAGTTTTTATCTTCCATGATTCTTTTCCTATTTATATTAAGTTTATAACTCTATTGTTGCACTATATTACGCACAATTCATTACCCCTTGGTCAGAGAAATTTGGTGACACGGAGGCGATCGCAATTCACCCTACAAATCTGGGCACTGTAGTTAGCGTAGTTTCACTTGAAGTATTGGCGATTTAGATAAATTGCTGCAATGCTCGCCAAACACATCAATTCAATCCGTTTGCCAAGCCTGTCACACTAAGCAAAGGATTCGCAAAAGCGGTCTTCAGTTTTTTGCAGAATGCGATCGCTGCAACACATCCGGCTTGTTCTACACCAATCCTTCGGTTTAGAAAAGCTACAGAACCCGCAGCAAACTAGCAACGCTGTTCACCGCTTCAAAGGTACGAATTTCGTCTAGCGCCTGATGGAAATTGCCCTCGCGCACATGATGTGTGACGACAACGATTTCAGCCTGGTTGTCTCGCAGTCCAATTTGCACAACCGATTCTAAACTGACGCTGTGATTGCCAAAACAGGTGCCCAATTTGCCGATTACGCCAGAGCTATCTTGGGTAAGAAAGCGCGCGTAAAAGCGGGTGACTAGCTCAGACATGGGGGCGATCGCACAATAATGCTGATGGGAACAGGCTAGCAGGGGGTCAAGCTGAGGTGGTTGACCGTCTATAGCTGCGCCTCGTCCAACTTTGAGGATGGCGGCAATGTTGAGAATGTCAGAAACAACCGCACTGGCTGTTGGTCCGGCTCCGGCACCTGGGCCAAAGAACATGACCTGACCGATTGGTTCCCCCTCAACCAGAATGGCGTTGTAAACCTGATTGACGCTAGCCAGGGGATGGGTTTTGGGAATCAGCGTCGGGTGAACCCTGACCTGAAGCTGGTCGGGCGGGTCTGCCAGATTTGTTCCAGGTGAGGTGTCACGTTTGGCAACAGCTAGCAACTTGATCACAAAACCCAGCTTGTCGGCATAGGCAATATCGGCAGCGCTGACCTGACGGATGCCTTCACAATAAACCTCTGGCAGCTTGATCCGTCCGCCAAAGGCTAGAGATGCCAAAATTGCAATTTTGTCAGCTGCGTCAAAGCCATCTACATCAGCGGTAGGGTCAGCTTCGGCGTAACCTAGCTTTTGGGCATCGGCAAGAATTTCGGCAAAGTCGCCACCCTCGGTTTGCATCCGCGTCAGGATGTAGTTGGTCGTGCCGTTGACGATGCCCATCAGCGTATGGATGCGGTTGGCGCAGAGCGATTGCTTCAGTGGCTCGATTACGGGAATGCCGCCGCCTACTGCTGCTTCGAGCAAGACGTACACGCCTGCTTCGGTGGCTGCGGCAAAAATTTCTTCTCCAAAGCGGGCAATTACAGCTTTGTTGGCGGTGACGACGTGTTTGCCATTGGCGATCGCCTTCAAAATCAGCGATCGCGCCGGTTCCAACCCACCCAGCAATTCCACCACAATTTCCACAGCCGGATCGGTGACAATCGCTTCCAGGTCAGTGGTGACTACGCCAGGGGAAAAAGCCACCAAACGAGTTTTGTCGGGCGATCGCACCCCCACTCGGTAAATTTCTAGCTCTTGTACTAAAGGATGTCGCTGCGCTGGATCAAGCAAAATTTGCGCTGTTCCAGTTCCAACCGTCCCTAATCCCAACAAGCCAACCTTGAATACCATCTGAATCCACTGTGAGAAAGTCTTTCACAATTGTAGGGGCTAGGGGCTAGTCCCTAGATAATGCTGGATCAACCCAATTACCGTAGCAGGCAATTCTAAATGAGGCAGGACTCCAGCGCCGACGACCGCACAAAAGGCTTCTACTGTCTCTGGATTGAGGTTGGCTAGCCGGAGCCCAGTGGAGAGGCTGCTAAAGCGAGATTGATCGCCCCAAAAGATCACAGTGGGGGTTTTAAGCTGCTCCATGTAGAGGGAGAGGTCAAAGCAGAGATCACCTTTAAGCGAGGCAAGGGCAGAGTATTCCGCGTTGAGCTGTTGGGCAGATGCTAAATAGGCAGCAACCATTTCCTCGGTGACACGCGATCGCTCAGCAAACAAAAACTGCTGCAAGAAGTTGCGTACGGCCAATTCGTTGGCGGCTCCGACAGTGTAAATCAGGCGATCGAGTCCGGGTGTTCCGGCTAGCTGGGCAGGGATGCTTTGTTTGTAATTTGCGCCAAAGTCGCTGTAGCCAGAAGGAGAAACTAGAAACAGCATTTTGAACAGGTCTGGACGCTGGACGGAAAGGCGAAGGGCGATCGCAGCCGTCAGCGAGGAAGCAAAAACCGTTGCCGGAACGCTGTTAGTGCGCTCTAGAAATTCTGTCAAAATGGTCAGGTAATCTTCTACTCGATAATCGCGAATGGGATGGGTGGATTGTCCCCAGCCGATCAGGTCAGGTGCAATAACCCGATGAGTGGCGGCAAAGGCTGGATAAACCTTTGACCACTCATAGGCGGAAGACCCACCACCCAGACTATGCAAGAAAACTAGCGGCGGCAAATCGGCTGAATCTGAGCTATCTCGCCAGGGTTCACCAACGGGTGTGTAATATGCCATCACACCTAGTGAAGTGTCGATCACCTGCTGCCCAAAACCGATCGGCTGATATTGCAGCACAAAGCCTCCTCATACAAGTTCTGTCAGTCATCTAGATCTGCACAACGCAGAGAATTGAACTGGTGCTTCCCTTCTCTGCGGAAGTGGATCACTCCTGATTCTCGCAAAATTCTAATGGGGTGGGACAACGTTATAGTTTGATTGTTCGAGAACTTTGAACTATTGAACCGTAGCAGGAGCTGATTCATGCCACCACTGACGCTTTACTACTGGACAACGCCCAACGGTCACAAGGTCACCATGTTTTTGGAGGAAGTTGGGCTGCCGTATACGATCGCTCCGATTAACATTGGCGCTGGCGACCAGTTTAAGCCTGAGTTTTTGGCGATCGCCCCCAACAATCGGATTCCAGCCATTGTGGATCATGAGCCTGCGGACGGTGGAGAACCCATTTCGATATTTGAATCTGGCGCAATTTTGCTGTATCTAGCAGACAAAGTTGGCAAGCTGATCTCTGATACAGTGCGTGGACGGGCCGAAGTGTTTCAGTGGTTGTTTTGGCAAATGGGTGGTTTGGGTCCAATGGCTGGGCAAAACCATCACTTTGTCCAGTATGCGCCTGAGAAAATTCCCTATGCGATCGATCGCTATGTAAATGAGACAGGACGGCTGTACGCGGTGATGAATAAGCGGTTGAGCGATCGCCCCTTTCTTACTGGAGAAGACTATTCGATCGCCGATATTGCTTCCTATCCCTGGATTGTGCCCTACGAGCATCAGAGACAAAATTTGGAAGACTTCCCTCACCTCAAGCGCTGGTTTGAGGCAATTCAGTCTCGCCCTGCAACCGTTCGTGCTTACGCTAAAGCTAATGAATTCAAGAACCAGCAGATTGATATGGAGAAATCACGAGCAATGCTATTTAACCAATCCTCAAAAACCGTCCAATAATCAGCAAGACTGCTAGCTGGCGTAATAGCCTGGCTGTCCTAAGATGTTGAGTTCCGCTGCGCTTCACCCAACCTACGCAGCTCACACAGGTTGAAAAGAGTTGTAGGTTGGGTGGAACAGAGCGAAACCCAACGCTTTGGATTTGCTGCACTATTGTTAATGAATTGTGAGGGGCATACCGCTTCGGGATATGTCTCTCACTTATTTGCTCACTTTTCAGTCAGCTAGTCGGCTTATGCCTCTGCCGCTTCTAATTGTCTGGGTTGTGTAGAAAACTGAGAGGCTTCAAGGTTGGCTATACTTGAACCATACAAGTCAACAAACCGCTTGAACAACCACATTGTTTCATGGTCTGAGATTCGAGTGCGGTTGAATAAACGACTGATATTGCGCTCAGCTAGCTTACTTAAGTAGGGCAAATCCTCAAATAGCGTTAGGCAAGAGGCGATGTGCAGAACCATTTGCAGCAGGGGCTTTGGCCATCTCAAGTCGCTATAGATGTCGATAAAGAACTTATGTTCCGTTTCACTCAGAGGTAGAACGTTAAACATCACGATGATACTCTTGCCGTTGTACACCGGAATCTTTAGTTCAACTGTGTGAGGCGTGTGCAATGTTAACTCTACCTCAACAACGGGCTGTCTCCAGATTCTCAGGGCGTTAAATGGCGAATCCAAAACGGTTTGAAACTTGATGATTCCCCCATCTTCGGTAGGCTGCAAATGGTTGACCGAAATGACTCGTAGGTTACTCAAACTAAAGTGATGGACGTTCTCCAAATGCTTCAGGTTGAGCAAATGATAAATTTGGCACAGGTGGGGAAAGGGTAAGATATATTCTTGGCTAATCAGGTGATACTCCTGGAGCTCCAGCATTCTTGTAAGAGCCTTCCCTTGAACTCCACACTGACTTAACTCACTGCGACGACAAGCCAAGTTAGAGTTTAGAGATTGCAATGCAACGGAGCCATCTGGATTAAACTCTTTCTCCGGCTTGAGAAATAGCCAGCTAACGAAGAAGAAAGAAGCCGTAAACAGATGTGCAATCTCTATTGCTGAAAGGTACCCGTCGGCAAAAGCAGCAAAGCCTCGGTCGGTGATGCCAAATACCCAAGAGGGAATACCCAAAGCCCAAATGCTGCTTTTAAATTGGTTGAAATAAAGGGCGGGGTGAATAGAGCGATCGCTTTCCATGACTTCACATCTTCTTCAGGCTTGATATTCTCGGAGCTTAGAGGCAGGCATCGTGGACAAGAGGGCTTGTCCCCACTCATGCAAGTTCAGGCTCTCTTAAGAATCCTAAACTTTCTTGCATTTGTACCTTGCTTGTGCATGTACTAATAATAAGCTAATAGTTTTGACTCCCGTTTACCCTCTACCTCAGGTTGAGCTTTGTTAAGCGACGAGGTAGAGCCCGCCCTTTGCCTCGTTGTCTAAAGAGGTAGCAAGACAGGTACTAAAAGCGAAGGGATGTGCCCTGTTTCAGGGAACACATCCCTTCGCTTTGGCTAAGAAAGGACGAGGAACTTATCCTGCGGCGATCATCACGTTGTTGGATTTGATGACCGCAAAAACTTCTTTTCCTGGCTTTAGACCTAGCTTGTCAGCCGAAGTGCGAGTGACAATCGAGACTAGCTCGATGCCGGGGGCGATCGCCAAGGTCACTTCTGCGTTCACCGTTCCTTTGACTACGTGTTTCACTTTTGCTTTCAAGACGTTACGGGCACTGATTTGGATTTGAATTGTCTGAAGCGCTGTGGTATTTCCTAAATCAAGGGTTTCTTCCTCTAAATCCTCAACATCGATTGGGTTGATGTCCGCACTGGAGGCAGGCGATCGCCCCATCTGTCGAATCATTTCTCGCAGGATTTCTGTTTTGGTGCGCTGAGTCTGCTGACAAATCTGCTCTAAAATCTGCCGCTCTTCATCTGAGGATTGGAAGGTAATCCAGCCTTGCTCTTTTCTTGGCATTATCAAATACCAAATATGTTGGTATAAAGTTGGTACGATATGACTTCGAGCCTAGTTTAGTCGGAAGGTCAACCCATAGAACCAATAGTTTGCTCCCTCCGAACTAACAATACTAGCTCTTCTTTACTCCAACTCAGGTCTTATGAAACGAAGACACATTCTCGCTTTTTTGAGCGGATTTCTAGCAACCCTATTGCTGGCGATCGGTCTCAAAATAGTTGTACCTGCTCCAGTCGATGCTCAATCTGCGAGACTGTTGATTGCTGCCGCAGCTAGTTTGCAAGATGCGATTGAAGAAATTGATCCGCTATTTGAGTCGGCTAACCCAGGCATAACAGTCAGCTATAACTTTGCAGCATCAGGCCCACTTCAGCAGCAGATTGAGCAGGGCGCACCTGTAGATCTATTCATTTCAGCCGCGGCCCGACAAATGAATGCTTTGCAAGAGGGGAATCTGATCGTCTCCAATACTCGTCGCAACTTGCTCACCAACAGTCTAGTTCTGGTCGTGCCGCGTAACTCTACATCGGGGCTAACAGGTTTTCGGCAGTTAACCAACTCCAACGTTGAACGAATTTCAATGGGGGAGCCGCGCAGTGTGCCAGCTGGACAGTACGCCGAGGAGTTATTTAGGAATCTAGGGATTTGGGATCAGTTGCAGCCTAAGTTTGTATTTGGCAACTCGGTTCGCAACGTTTTAGGAACGGTCGAAAGTGGCAACGCCGACGCTGGCGTGGTCTACGCGACTGATGCCAGAATTTCAGACCGGGTGACACAAGTCGCAACCGCTCCCAGTAATCTGCACACTTCAATTGTTTATCCCATGGCCGTTGTTGCAGCCAGTCGCAACCAGCAAGCCGCTCGTATTTATGCTCGATTCTTAAGGAGTAGACAGGCTCAAGCAGTGTTCAGACGATACGGCTTTGGGATTGCTTCTTGAAGGGAGTACTAGCATGACTGCCGATCTCTCCCCACTATGGATTTCTCTTAAAACCGCAGGGCTTGCAACGATCGCAACATTCTTTACTGGAATCGCGGCTGCTTATTGGATGCTGAGCTACCGGGGACGATGGAGGTCAGTCGTTGAAGGTATTTTTGTCGCACCGTTGATTTTGCCACCTACGGTTGTGGGCTTTTTGCTATTGCTTCTGTTTGGCAGGAATGGACCGTTGGGTCAGGTTATGGCTCAGTTTGATTTTACGATTGTGTTTACCTGGTATGCCGCAGTGATTGCAGCGACAGTTGTGGCATTTCCGCTGATGTACAAGACTGCATTGGGGGCATTTGAACAGGTTGATAGCAGTTTGCTCCAGGTTTCCCAAACGCTGGGTGCCTCAAAGGGGCGAATTTTCTGGCGAATACTCCTGCCGCTTTCTGTTCCGGGTATTCTGGCTGGAACAACGTTGTCCTTTGCGCGAGCGTTAGGGGAGTTTGGTGCAACGCTGATGCTAGCTGGGAATATTCCCGGTCAAACCCAAACGATTCCAATGGCAATTTTTTTTGCAGTTGAAGCAGGAGCCATGAACGAGGCATGGCTGTGGGTACTGGTGATTATGACAATTTCACTATCGGGTATTGTTGTGGTGAACCTCTGGCAAACTCACTATGAGCGCAAAATTCAAAGGAATCCTTTGAGTGTAGTGGAAGCTAATGAACCTTTGCCCGGCAGAGATAAAACGGCTGAAATTCCGCAGACTGTAACTCTAACCAAATTTCAGTCTCAGCTTGAACAAGGCTTGTTCGTTGATATTGAGAAACAGCTTGCAAACTTCAGTTTAAACACAGCATTTACCGCTCAGCAGGAAACATTAGGGTTGTTGGGTGGTTCCGGTTCTGGTAAAAGCATGACACTGCGATGCATTGCTGGAGTCGAAACCCCTACTCACGGGCAAATTGTTTTGAATGGTCAAACTTTATTTGATTCGGATAAGCGAATTAATCTCCCTAGCCATCGCCGCAAAGTCAGTTTAGTGTTTCAGAACTATGCCCTGTTTCCTCACATGACGGTTGCTCAAAATATTGCATTTGGCTTGCAGCATTTACCAAAAGTGATGCGATCGCAACAAGTAAATCAACAGCTTGCTTTGCTGCATCTACAGGGCTTGGGCAATCGCTATCCCCACCAACTTTCAGGTGGACAACAGCAACGAGTAGCCCTAGCCAGGGCACTGGCAACGGAACCGGAAGTATTGTTGTTAGATGAACCCTTTTCGGCGTTGGATACCTATCTTCGCAGTCAGGTCGAGCGTCAACTGGTTGAGACTTTATCTACCTATAAAGGTGTCACTTTGTTTGTCACACACAACCTGGAGGAAGCCTATCGGGTATGTGAAAAACTGATGGTAATGTCAGGTGGAAAAGCGATCGCCTTTGATTCTAAACACCAGATCTTTGAACATCCCCAAACCCTACGTGTGGCTCAACTCACAGGATGCAAAAACTTTTCCCGTGCTGTTGCTGTTAGACAAAATGCGATCGAGGCGATCGATTGGGGCATTACCTTACAGGTTATGGAAGCAATTCCTCAAGAGCTGACGGATATAGGGATTCGTGCTCATCAAATGAGTCTCATGCCCAGTCCTGCTCCTGGTCAAAACAATACATTTCCCTGCTGGTTAGCTTCAACCAGTGAAACTCCTCATCGGATGACCCTTTTCCTTAAATTAAATGCTGAGCCTCAAGGCTCACAGGACTATCATGTGCAAGCAGAAATGTTCAAAGAGAAGTGGCAAGCCATCAAAGAGCATCCGTTTCCCTGGTATGTGCGGTTTGATCCCTTGCGACTTATTTTGCTAGTTAATTAAAACCAAGTTTATGAAATTGAGCAAGGAGATACCATTCGATACTTGAACTTGGTGCCGACGGCTGACAGAGATAACACTATCATTTTGGAATTGCAACCCGGAGTAATTGCACATAATGCTTTGTTGTAACAGCATAATGCTTTAGTTAGGATGGTTGATAGCATAGAAGCCTAAGTTGTTGGCAACGGGACGTTGTCGCATTGGGACTTTGGTATGAATTGGGGCATTTAAAACGGTTGTACCCGAAGGAGTCGCAGCAACTAGTGTCGTTGAACCGCCGCCATCCAAATTTAGAGCACTGTAGGCACCCATTTCCAGGAGAATTTCGGTTAGCTCGGTGATCGTGACACCCTCGCTGTAGAGGGGCTGTTTGCCATCTACGACAACCAAATATAGCTGATTGCCCTCTCGGTTAATTGCAGTGGCTACTCGTGGATAAGGAATGCGGTTGTTGTATGAATCTAGATCTGCGTCTAAGCGATCGCCCCGTTCAATCAAAATATCGCTCCCTGCGACCGCTTGGACGGTTCCTAGGGGACACGCTTCCTCAGCAATCTGCGCCTGATTATTGTCTTCAAAACATAGCACCGACCAATCTGGATCAACAGGAGAATAGACGAATCCATTCGAGATGCTCTGCCCTAAAACATTAGTGCGATCGCCACTGTGAGGATAATAATTCCAGGGTGTTTTCTCCTCAAAAGGATAAAAAAATTAGCGTTGACTGCTAGCTGTAGTCCAAACTCATCAACAAACTCTGAAGTTGTTTGAGCATTGGTTTCTCGATTGTCTGGGGTAGGCATTCCTGGTGTTACGAAGACTCCAACTCCCGGTACGGTTAGATCAATTGTAATAATGTGCATCACAATTGGACGGGGTGATGATTCAGCAATTCGTCGATACACTATGCCCTGAAAAAGAGTTTTCTCCTGGTCAGTGCGAGGTGGACGCTGAAAATGGAGCCTACCGTAAAAAAGTAGAGGCATTGTTAGCAGCCCTGCTCCAATCACAACTAAAAACCGCTTAACATACATCTGGTATTGATGGTTCATTAGCTTGTGAAATTTTCTAAGACTGGCACGAACAGAGTAATTTACTTCGACTTAAGCTTGACTCAATTATGACTACTCCATCTTCACTCGATTTTGCTAACCAGGACTTACGAAATCGTTCCTTTAAAGGAAAAAGTCTTAATGGCGCAAATTTTAGCGGTGCAAATATTCGGGGGTGTGACTTTAGCAACGCACTTTTGCGAGAGGCGAACTTTGTTCAAGTTCGAGCGGGTCAACCTCTGAATCGACTCATGCTTTTAGGGACAGTTGCTTTGCTCTTGGCTGGATTAGCAATTCACGCTTTTAGTCTTATGATTTTTGGAGTTTTAGGACGTACAGCAGCAGAGTCAGCCTGGTCTTATGCGATCGCGCTACACGCCAGTTTAGGGTTGGCTGGAGCAGGAGCCGCTGTGCTTACGTTAGAAGGGCTTAAGCCAATAGTTAAACGCTTGTCTATGACTACTTCTGGATCGGCAACCGGAGCTTTGCTGGGCTTTTTCTATGTTGGAAGTCTAACTGACCAAGATCCTCAGATTGCTACCATCGCAGCAGCGATCGCCAGTTTAAGTGTTGCACTTCTCACTTTTAGGGTGCAGCATCAGGCATTCGTGATGGCGATCGCTACTGTTGGCAGCGTTGCAGGATACGGGTTTGCATTTTTAGCATCCGCAATTGCCAGTGCATTTCTCAGCGCACATCACATTTTGATGGGTCTTATTTGGTGTGCTTTATCGCTAAGCTATGTTGTCATCACTCTATCTACTCTAATCGGCAGCCTCAAGGCTGCAAGGCGTTCTTTTAGAACCTCTTTTAGAAATGCGGATTTGACAAACGCCAAATTTACAGGAAGCCAATTGCGTAATGTTGACTTTTCTGGAGCAATTGGGACTCCATTTTGCTAAGAAGTGAGTGTAAGTTGGTCTTCCTTATTTATTCAGCTATTCGTGCTTGCTGTCTAGCGTAGTCAAGGTTTCGCTGATACTCTCCTACTTTCTGTTGAGCAGTGCTGTAGTTGAGATGAGTAGGTGGAACAGCTCTCAGCAGGGCGATCGCTCGCTCCCATTCTGCGGCAATTTGCTGCCAATCTTGCTCGGTTTGCGCTGATTGAGCTAGAAGTGATGCATTTCCGGCAGTGTTAATTGCCCGTTGGAATGCTTCGTCAGGCTGTAGAGGTTGTGAGAAGTTTGGAGCAGCGGGAGAGCCTGGAATAACAGAAGTGCCTGGAACAGTGGAATCGGGTAGAGGTAGGTCAGGTGAAGGCTCTTCAAGAGAACCGATGATAAACAGGATAATACCAACTATGGTTAACACGGACAGGACGGTAGCAGAAATTCTCCAAACACTATAGGGGCGATCGCCCAACACTTCTCCGGTTTGGGCATTAACCATTACCTGATATTGCTTGTTCCTAAACCGATAAGCCGAAATCCATACGGGCAACAACAGATGCTTAAACGTGATAGCGCTATAGTTGGTCGAAACAGAATGGATACGCTGCTCATCTCCGCCAATGTCGTGCCGAACATCAGAGCGAATTGGTTCTTCCATCTTGCCTTTAGCCAGTTCAAACCCCTGCTTTAAATTCACCTGATACCGCTGTGCCTTAAAACCCGACAGATAAGATGCATCGTAGGGTGCCAGTTTGGATAAATCCCAAGGCTCTAAAGCTTCTAGTCGCTTTGTATTTACGGACTCACTACCTGGAATCAAAATGTCGTCAAAGGAACGGTCAACTCGTCCAGAGTGCGATCGCCATCGAGTCCGCTGTACCTGGCGTGTTTTGGTTTCTGACTTACCTTCTGAATTTGTCTCTGTATACGTTTCAGTCACGTAATAGTGAGTTCCCTGCTCTCCGGTGTAGTGACTTACTGTATAACAGTCATACGTCCAGAAGGGCAGATACACACCCTGAATGCCTTCTTGCTGTGCCAGTTTCTTCAACCCGCCGGGGGCAAACCAGCGGCTGTTTATCCACTTCTGAATACCTGCTCTAGCAGCTTTTTGGCTAATGTTAAAGGGTAAAACTGCTTCTGGTGCCATTACCGGACTGGCAGAATGGGGCTGTGCCACAATGCTGGTATTGCAAAAGGGACATTGTCCTGCCACATTAGGTGGCTCAAATGTAATTTGAGCTTTGCAACCTGGACAGTCTGCTTCCAGCGCAGTGTTAGACAGCGCTGCGAGTTGAGTGTGTTCACTGTCGAGATATGCATCGTAGGAGCGCTCCTCGACCTGTTCGGTACTTTGAGGAATCACCTCTTCTCGCCCACAATAGGGACATTTAAGCTGTCCAACTTGCGGGTCAAATTCCAGCGTGGAACCGCAGCCCGGACAAGGGAACTGCTTAATCAAAGGTTTAGCAATCGACATATCGCAGTACTAAAGTTATTTGTGAGATCAATGAGTTGTGAGGACGCACTCCCGAAAAGGTGTGTCCTCACAACTCACTTGAGGTTTACATCTGATTAATTTACGGGTGGCGGTGGTAGTGCTCCCAGGATGGTTGCTAGTTCTGCAACTTCGGCGGCTCGTTTCCAGCCAGCCATTCCAGCTCGCCACACATATGCTTGAGCGTTTAAACCGTTTTGCGTGAGTTGACTAGCTGGGAAGGGTCCAAAGTTTTGACCGTCACGAGAGATATGCCACTGTGGCTCGGCGGGTGGGGGTGGAGGAGTTGCAGCCGCAGGTTGAGCGGTCTGGGGCGGATTGGTTTGCATGGCATTGGTCAACTGCTGACCCATCGCAATCCCTACGCCAAAGTCTAACGCCATGTTGCCACCAGATGGATTTCGGGCAGATTCTTCGATCGCATTTGCAGCTTGAAACTGAGCATACTGCTGCATGTTGCCCAAAATTCCCATTGAGGCGCGTTTGTCTAACGCTTGCTCCACTTCGGGCGGCAGTGAGACGTTTTCAATGAGCAGTTGGGTTAGCTCTAGTCCAAATCGCTGTACCTCAATCTGAATGCCACCTCGGATGGTTTCGCCCAGTTCGCCATAACGAGCGGCAAAGTCAAATAAAGGAATGCGAGAGCTGCCAAACCAGGTTGCGAAAGCGGTCACAATCATGTTGCGAATCTGATTGCTAATTTCGTCTACCTGGAACAGTCCATCGGTGCTGACCAGTTGCTTTAACAGTTCTTCGGGGTGTGCGACCCGAATATTATAGCTGCCAAAAGCTCGGAGCCGCACTGGTCCTAACTCTGGATCACGAATAGTAATTGGGTTAGAGGTGCCCCATTTGAGGTCAGTAAAAATTTTTGTATTGAAGAAATAAACTTCTGCCTTAAAAGGTGAGTTGAAGCCATATGCCCAACCCTTGAGGGTGCTGAGAATAGGCAAATTTTGAGTGGTTAACTCGTACATGCCTGGCTCAAAGGTATCTGCAACTTGACCTTCGTTGACAAATACTGCTTTTTGTCCGGGGCGGACGGTCAGCTTAGACCCCATTTTGATTTCATTATTGTGTCGCTGGAAGCGATAAACCATCGTGTCGTTGGTCTGATCCAACCATTCGATGATGTCAACAAATTCGCCTCTGATCTTATCGAAGATACCCAATCGCTGACCTCCAGGACTAACTTAGAGTAACTGTATAGACTAATGCAAGTTAACTACAAAGTACCCTGATGGAATTCCAAAATTGCTAATAATAATGTTTCAATACTGTTTCGATGAAGATTGTTTCAATAAAGAAGCGATAAAGGAAAAAGACTCCGCATTACGGAATCTTTTTCCTTTATCGCCCTAATTTCTGGAATTGCTATATTTCTCTACCACCACTTACGGGGGTTAGTGAACCACAGCTTTTGCTTAGGTTCAGGTGGGCAGCTTTTTTCTCCTAATACTCCCCAAGTGGAAGCGTTGACGATACCACAAGCTTTAAGATGATGTTTTTGCTGAAAGGCAATGACGGCTTGTTGGGTCAGTTCGTCAAAGATGCCGTTTCGCTGTAGTTGATAACCGTGGACTTGCAGTAGTCCCTGTAGCTCTAATACGTCTCTGCCTGTATCGCCTTGCTCAAGCGGGCGATCGCCTGGTTTCACCTTTGTTTTAAGGGAGAGCCAGGTTTTAGGACCGACAACGCCATCGACCACTAGCTTATTTCGCTTTTGGTAAAGCCTGACTGCTGTTTCGGTGACGCTGCCAAAGTCTCCGTCAACTCGCAAGGGAAAACCATGTGCCCGTAGCAGCTCTTGCAATTCAGCGACAGCGGAGCCTGCATCCCAGGGATATAGGACTGGACCGGTAAAAGCAGTGGCAATGGGCTGATTGGGGTTAATACTCATCAAGGTATCCTCTGCCGCTTAACGCATCCTCTCTTAGAGTAGGCGTAGAGCGTTGTATCTCTCAACACTCATAGCAGAAGTACCAATTATCTACAATTATCTATTTCTCGTCTCGCCCGTGAACCTGAGCAGGAGGGCAGGTTGCTTCAACGGCGGTGAAGGGCTCAAGAATTTTGTAGGTGTGGCTTGCTCCTTCAGGTACAGACCAGGAATCACCCGGTTCGAGTAGGACGCTTTGCCCTTCCAGGTGTAGCTCGGCTCGACCTTGAATCACGTAACCGACCGTTTCATACTCACGTTGTGCTTCGGGCTTTGGCTCGTTTGCGGGTTCTTCTTCCCAGAGCCGCATCGCAACTTTTTTGCCCGATGCCAGGTATTTTTGACCCATCTCACCTTTCGGGGAATAGGTGGAATTGATTTTTGTGACGGTGGTATCAGCCATATCTATTAACCATGAGTTTTACGCTCACAAAGTGTGAGTTCTCCTTTCATCCTCCAAATTTGAATAGTGTTTTACCTCCTTCTACGGAAGTAAGTCTGTCGACGCTGCGATCGCACGTTTTTCGCCATTTTGGGCGAGATTGAGTTACCTAATTCGTCTTACTGGCAGAGGACAACCGTTTCTGAGGATAGAGACAAACGGTATGTCATTTGTCCTATTCTTGCTTTGTGCAAATTGCTGTAATGCCTACAACGGAAGCCAATATCTCAACAACGTCGTTCACAATGCCACAGGAAATTGCTGATTTAGTTCGTGAGCTTCGACAGCAGCTTGGTCTTTCTCAGGAAAAGCTAGCTGCTAAGCTAGGTGTTTCGTTTCGCACTGTCAATCGATGGGAAAATGGGCATACGCTGCCTTCTGCTTTAGCCTTGAAGCAAGTTGAGGAATTGCTGCACCAGATGAGCCATTCATCCAAGGCGACAGTTCGTGACTGTGGCAAAAGTCTGCTGTCCCATTACTTTCAGGAGAGGAGTAGAGACGGTGACTGAGGACGGGGCGGCGATCGCTAAAAGTCTCTTTGTTGGTGGTGGAGAGATGGGGGCACTGATGCGATCGTACGATTGGTCGCAAACGTTGCTAGGTTCAGTCGAGAACTGGTCACAAGGGCTAAAAACCGCTGTACGGATTATGCTGACCTCCCGCCAACCTATGTTTGTTTGGTGGGGTGAAGAGCTGATTAATCTCTACAACGATGCTTACAGAGACATTCTGGGTGGCAAGCACTCACAGGCACTTGGACAACCTGCTTCTGATGTGTGGCACGAGATTTGGGATCAGGTCGGGCCACGGGCTGAGTCGGCAATGATTAAGAATGAAGGCACCTATGATGAAGCGTTGCTGCTAATTATGGAGCGCAACGGCTACCCAGAGGAGACCTATTACACGTTCTCCTATAGCCCTATTCCTGACGACCAGGGGCGTACAAGTGGGATTATTTGCGCCAATACAGACGATACTCGACGCATTATTGATGAGCGACAGTTGTTGCTACTGCGGGAGCTGGCAGCCAAGACGGCAGATTCACGCACCTTTGATGGAGCTTGTACGCTGAGCGCAAACTGCTTGGGCACCAATTCCTATGATCTTCCCTTCGCGATGATTTATTTGGTTAGTCCAGACGATCAACGTGCTGTTTTAGCGGGAACCAGTGGGGTTGAACGAGGACATGCGCTAGCTCCCAAAATAGTTGCTTTGAATGAGGACTCGATCTGGCCCTTTGCAGCGGTACTCGAATCTCATCAGGTTTGTTTAATTTCTGATTTGAATGAACGGTTTAGCCATTTGCCGATGGAACCTTGGCAGCGATCGCCCCATCAAGCGGTAGCCGTGCCGATCGCCCCTTCTGGGCAGACGGGAAAAGCGGGTATTCTGGTTGCTGGTTTGAACCCATTCAGGCTGTTTGACGACAACTATCGGGGTTTTATTGATCTGGTTGCGGCTCAAATTGCTGCCAGCATTGCCAATGCCCAGGCATACGAGGAAGAACGTAAACGGACAGAAGCTCTAGCAGAACTGGATCGGGTTAAGACGGCGTTTTTCAGCAACGTCAGCCATGAGTTTCGTACTCCACTCACGCTCATGCTTAATCCGCTGGAGGACGTTTTGGTCAACCCTTCCGGCCCTTTACCGAGCGATCGCCAACAATTAGAGACTGCCTATCGCAACTCTCAACGTCTGCTGAAGTTGGTCAACACCTTACTGGACTTTTCCCGCATTGAGGCAGGGCGAGTTGAGGCAACGTACGAGCCGACTGACTTGGCAGTGCTGACGGCTGAGCTAGCAGGTGTATTTCGCTCTGCAATTGAGGGCGTGGGAATCCAATTGCGAGTAGACTGCCCACCCTTACCCGAACCGAGTTATATCGATCGGGCAATGTGGGAAAAAATTGTGCTAAATCTACTCTCCAATGCCTTTAAATTTACCTTTGAGGGCGAGATTGCAGTTGTTTTGCGTTTCTGTGATGACCATGTTGAGCTAGATGTACAAGACACAGGGACTGGCATTCCTGCTAATGAGTTGCCTCGTATTTTTGAACGGTTTCATCGGGTTCAGGGTGCGAGGGGACGAACTTATGAGGGGTCAGGAATTGGTCTGTCGCTGGTTCAAGAACTGGTACATTTACACGGTGGCTCAATCCGGGTGAGGAGTGTGGTTGACCAGGGGACTTGTTTCACGGTGTCGATCCCTACTGGATATACTCACTTGCCTGGCGATCGCCTTCGCTTAAGTAAAACCCAACCCATTAGTGTCCCTCAAACCTTAACTTCAACGGTAATGGGTACCTCTTATGTTGAAGAAGCGTTACGTTGGCTCCCAGAAGAAAGTAGGGAAGCAGGGGGGGGAGAGGGCAAGAACTATTCCTCTACTCCTTTACTCTCAAACCCTATTGTCTCCTCACTCTCTGCCCCCCAAATTCTGCTGGTTGATGACAATGCTGATATGCGTGACTACATTAAGCGTCTGTTGAGCCAGCACTATAACGTAGAAGCGGTGTCAAATGGAGTTACGGCGCTAGCAGCCATTCGTCAGCAAATCCCTGATTTAGTGTTGACAGATGTAATGATGCCAGAACTGGATGGGTTTGGATTGCTGCGTGAGTTGAGGGCTGATCCGCAGACCCAGGAGTTGCCTATCATTTTGCTTTCTGCCCGCGCTGGAGAAGAGTCTCGCATTGAAGGACTGGAAGCAGGAGCCGATGACTATCTGGTTAAACCCTTCTCCGCTCGGGAACTGTTGGCACGAGTAGAGGCAATGTTGAAACTATCTCAAGTGCGGCAGGAGACGATTCGGCAGGAGCGAGTGCAGCGGCGGGAAGTCGAGATAGCTAAGGCGCAGTTGGAGTCTGTTTTATCCAGTATCAACGATCAGTTTTTGGTTTTAGATCGGGAATGGCGCTATGTCTACGTCAATAACCGAGTCGTGGAAACTGTTGGCATGTCAAGGGAAGCACTGCTGGGCAGAAGCATTTGGGAGGTGTTTCCAGAGATCGTGGGTAGTGAGTTTGAGACACAGGTGAGGCAGGCGATCGCAAACGAGACGGCGGTTCATTTCGAGTACTACTATTCTGATTGGGACCGCTGGTTTGAGAATCATGCGTATCCTTCTCTAGATGGGCTGACGATCTTTGTGACGGATATTAGCGATCGCAAACGAACTGAAGCAGCACTACGAGAAAGTGAGGCACGCTTCCGTACTCTTGCTAGTCATGCCCCTGTGGGCATCTTTATGACTGACGTGAATGGAAATTGCGTGTATGTTAACGAAAGCTGGTGTAGCATGGCAGGCATGTCACCGGAGGCAGCTCAAGGAAAAGGCTGGATGACTGCTTTACATCCGGACGACCGAGAGCGAGTCGCTAACGCATGGTATGAATCTGCTCAAAATGCAGAGATTTTTGCGGCTGAGTATCGCTTTCAAACACCACAAGGCAGTATTACTTGGCTGCAAGGGAGTGCAGCAGCCTTACAGCGTGATACTGGGGAGATTGTAGGCTATCTCGGCACGCTAACAAATATCAGCGATCGCAAACGAATTGAAGAAGCCCTACAACAGCGCGAAACAGAACTTCGATTAGTCACGAATGCTGTCCCTGCTTTGATCTCATTTGTAGACTCAGAGCAACGCTTCCGCTTTAACAATCGAGGATATGAGGAATGGTTTGGATATCTGCCAACGGAGATCTATGGCAAGCACATTCGAGAGGTACTGGGTGAAGCTGTTTATGAAACAGTTCAGTCGTATGTCGAACAGGTTTTAACAGGACAACAAGTTACCTTTGAGAGTCAGATAACTCACCAGGATGGTAGTCTCCGTTATGTCAGTGCAACTTATGTTCCTCGATTTAACAGTAATGGAACTGTTGAGGGGTTTGTAGCACTGGTTAACGATATTAGCGATCGCAAACAAGCTGAAGCCACCTTGCGTCAGAGCGAGGATCGTTTGCGGATGGCGATTGAGTCAGCGCAGCTAGGTATTTGGGATTGGAATCTGAACACTAATGAGCTGACCTGGGATGTAGGCTGCAAAGCCATGTTTGGTTTGCCCCCCGAAGCAGAAAGCAGTATTGAAGTCTTTTATGAGGGACTGCATCCTGATGATCGCGAACGATTGGAACAGGTAGTGCAATGGTCGCTCGATCCTGCTAGTAATGGCATTTATGACGTGGAATATCGTACCATCGGTATCCAAGATGGGGTTGAGCGCTGGGTCAAGGCAAAAGGGCAGGTCTATTTTGATCATGCTGCACATCCACAGCGCTTTGTTGGTACGTTGTTAGATATCACTGAGCAAAAACAAGTAGAAATAGAGCGAGAACAACTTTTAGCCAGAGAGCAAGCCGCACGGGAACAAGCCGAAGCCGCAAATCGGATTAAAGATGAGTTTTTGGCAGTGGTGTCCCATGAATTGCGATCGCCCCTTAACCCGATTCTGGGTTGGGCAAAACTTTTGCGAAGTCGTCAGTTAGATGAGCAAAAAACACAACATGCTCTAGAAGTGATTGAGCGAAATACTCAGATACAGGCTCAATTGATTAATGATTTGCTGGATGTATCTCGAATTCTTCGAGGCAAACTTAGCCTGAACATTACCCCAGTTGATTTAGCCTCTACGATTGAAGCCGCACTAGAAACAGTGCATCTAGCAGCGGAAGCCAAATCTATTCAGATTCGTACTCTGCTTGACTTAGAAGCTGGACATGTTTCAGGCGACTCGGATCGATTGCAGCAAGTCGTTTGGAACCTGCTGTCAAATGCAGTTAAGTTCACAGCTCAAGGCGGACAGGTCGAGGTAAAGCTAGAGCGTTACTCACCAAGCCATGCTCAAATCACCATTACTGATACTGGCAAAGGCATTGATCCCAGTTTTTTACCGCATGTGTTTGACCGTTTTCGACAAGAAGATGCTGCCACAACTCGACAATTTGGAGGACTGGGGCTAGGGCTAGCGCTTGTCCGCTACTTGGTAGAACTGCATGGCGGTACAGTTGAAGCAAATAGTCTTGGTGAGGGACAAGGAGCAACCTTTACAGTTCAATTGCCATTAACATCGCCTCAGTTGGCGGCAGTTCAAGAAATAGAACTGTCTAAGCCAGTGTTGGATTTGAATAATATCCGAGTGTTGGTAGTGGATGATGATGCTAGCACCCGTGAATTTATATCTTTTTTGTTAGAGCTACACCGAGCAAATGTGATAGCCACTCCAACTGCAAATGAAGCGATCGCCCTATTAACTCAGTTTAAGCCAGACATAATACTCAGCGATATTGGTATGCCTGAGGTTGATGGCTACATGCTGATGCAACAGGTAAGAGCTTTATCTCCGGAGCAGGGAGGTCAGACTCCGGCGATCGCTCTCACTGCCTATGCAGGTGAGATCAACTATCAGCGGGCGATTACTGCCGGGTTTCAAAAACATATTTCAAAGCCCGTAGAGCCAGATATTCTGATTGAGGCGATCATGAGTTTAGTGGAAGGGAGATAGAGGTTTGTTGGATCAACTATCCCTCTCCCGCAGGAGAGGGACTTTTCTAAATCACCGTGAATCTGCTCCAGCTTCTCTCAATCTTTTGAGGATTTGAAGTTCCTCAGAAGGAGTTGCCCATCGTGAAATCTTCTCCATGAGCAAAGGCATCAGACGGTTACCCCACACCGCCAGATAACTTTGCCAGCCCACCAAAATTTCTGGTGTTCCCTTTTGCAGTCCTGCTATCAGAGATCGAGCAACTTGCTCAGGAGTAGAAGGTACTACCCACCGAAACCAGCGGAAGTTTCGCACCATATCAGTGTCTGTGAGTGAAGGCAATAAGGCGACGACTCGAATGTTGTGAGCCGACAGTTCGTTTCGCAGAGCTTGCGTGAAGCCTAGAATCGCAAACTTGGTTGCAGAATAAGTTGCCATTGTGGGAGCGGCGATCTTTCCCATCAGGCTCGATACGTTGACGATGGTTCCTTGCTGCTGCACAGCCATGCGGCGGGCAATGAGCCGCGTGATAGTGTACATTCCCAGCAGATTGATTGCGATCTCTTCCTGCACTTGCGGCAGTTGAGATTGAAGAAAAGGAACTTGATGGGCAATTCCAGCACAGTTAACCAGCAAGTGAATTGGTCCGTGATCTCGCCAGATTTGGGCGATCGCAATATTCACGTCTACCGTTTGAGTAATATCTAAGGCTACGGGCACTGCTGCGACTCCGATTACCTCAATTTCGGTAGCGACTTCAACTAAGTGTGCATGAGTGCGGGCAATCAGGATCAGCCGTTGAACTCCCTGATGGGCCAGTTCGAGTGCAATTGCTCGACCAATGCCTCTAGAAGCACCCGTAATGAGAACAGTTTTACCTTGAAGATGCATGGCTTTAGCCTCCGATGAGGGTCATTGATGATGCGATTAGCCAAGGAATGAATGGAGAAAGGGCAAATAAACCTGAGATTGGTTTGTGTGGGGGCTGTTATTTGCCAGTTTGTTGCTTGCCAGTCTGTTACTTGCCAAAAGCAACAGGTGAATCTGAGGGGTGTGAATGGAGGAGAGGACTCAAATTCACAGGAACGTTTCAGAACTTAATCAATGGCAGTTAATCAGGCTGGAGCCAAGATCAATATCAAGCATCAGTTGCGCGTTTTCTGAAAACAAGATTCAATCTGAACTCGTCAGTACACACCCTAGCAAGGGGATCAAGTAGCTGCAATCATTATTAATGGAAAACCTGAATCGTAACGGAGGGATACAAAGCTCTCAGAAATTATTAGGAAATTAAGCAGGTCCGTGAAGAGCTGCTTTTGCTTGGCAGTTGTCGAATGCTGTTAAGTGGAGAACCGTTGATGGCAATTGCTAAGAAATGAGAAACTTTGATCTCTGTCAGGATATCTGAGTTTGCTCGATCGTTTCTAAAATGTTGGCTGCTACTGCTCGGCCGGTTTCACAGCCGCCTTCCATGTAGCCTTTAGCTCCAGGTGAGCAATGTTCTCCAGCAAACCAGAGGTTGCCAACTCGCTCTGACTCGGCTCCGCCAAACTTTGTCCATTGACCAACCAGATAGCAGGAATAGGAGCCTTTTTGGTAAGGTTCTCCTGCCCAAAAGGCACGAAGGGCACGTCCCTCTTTGACCTGGCTGATGCCGGGAAAGATTGGCTCTAGCTCAGAGGTCATTGCCCAAGCGTGAGCTTCGGGGGAGCCACTGCCCAGTGCGAGTCCGCGATCGCCTCCCGTCAAGCTGGCTAACCAGGCTTTCTCACCAGGGGCATAGCGAGTACTCTCCCAGGCGCTTTGGAAAGGTAGATCGGTAAAAACGGCTGCTGTTGAATGGTAGCGGGTGCGCCAGATGCGTTCTCGGAAGGGCGTGATCAGCTTGGTGCCTGTGCCATAGCCCAACTGGTCGATGGCTGCACGCTTGATAGGCGGCAAATCAATCCTTAAATCGACGTGTCGCAGCACCGTGAAAGGCACGGTCAGCACCACATGCTCATAGGTGCGCTCAAAACTGTTTTGTCCCTGACGCAATCCAACCTGATAGCGATCGCCTGAGGTGCTGCGGAGGGATTCTAACGCAGTTCCGGTTTCAATCGAGCTGTTTACCTGTTGCGCCAGTCGTTGGGGAATTTGCTCATTGCCACCGGCAACATGATATCGCTCGTCGCTGATACCGTAGACCTGCCACAAACCGGCTTTGGTGCCAATCAGAAACAGCAGGTTGAGGCAAGACTGCTCTTCTGGATTGCGTCCGTGCTCGGCGGTGTAAGCCACCCGTAATAGCTTGTTTAAGGTGGGGTTGATGGGAGCAGCGTTGAGGTAATCTGCAAGCGAAGTCTGATCGAGCCGAATTGCCTCAGGAGTGGGCGATCGATAGGTCAAATCCCAGCCTTCTAGGGATTCTAAATCCTGTTCAATCTGCCGTGCTAAAGGTAAAAAGTCTTCAATGACTGCTTTTAGATCTAGCTTGTTGCCTTCAAAAAACAGGGTGCCTAGCTCCAATCCAGCATCGGCGGTTTCCAGATCGATGATTTCCAGTCCCAGGGTTTCTGCTAGCGATCGCAAATGGGTATGTCCCGTATCCAAAAACTCGCCACCCAGTTCGACCGCTGTGGGAATTCCTGCAGCGTTGGCAATACTCCGCATCCGTCCGCCAACGCGGTGAGTCGCCTCCACCACATCCACATCAATGCCTGCCTGCCGTAAATGATAGGCAGCCGTTAAACCTGCAATACCTGCTCCAACAATTAGCACTGTTGCGTCTGCATTGTTAGAGGTAAAGCCGATGGGAGAATGGGGCGATCGCGATAGTTGCTCAAGTTGTTTGTGGGGATTGGTGGCGAGGGTGGTGGCGATCGCTGCACTTCCATATAGCATTTGTCGTCGTGACATCTGCTCTCCCAAAAGTCCCTGAACTTCTGCCGGGGGAATATCAGATTGAACTGAAAGTTGAGCAATTCTATAAGCTCGACGTAACCAACTTGTTAAGGCATCTCTAGCCATAAAGAAAAAGAAAAAGGAATGAAGGGAAATCCCAATTAGAAGCGAAATTGGGAAACTAAGCCTATCCTAATTATCGCTTTAACGGCAATACAAAAGTGATTTGCCAATCTAGGTGCTTGTGAGAGAGTACTTTAAAGGCTGTAATTCAGGGAAGAAAGGGAGGCAGGGCGAAGCCCTGCCTCCCTTTCTTCCTTAACCTGTATGGCTACAGCTATAAATTTTAAATGATGACTTTTGAGGATAACGGATGAAAGTTTTTCAAGCTCACTTTGAGCATCTCGAAGAAGTGACGAAGTTGTTTGACCAATATCGCGTCTTTTACCAGTCATCCTCAGATCTGGAAGCCGCCAGGGAATTTCTTCAAGAGCGTTTCCACAAGCAGGACTCAATTATCTTTGTAGTCCAAGATGAAGGGCGCATCGTCGGGTTTACACAGCTTTATCCCAGCTTTTCTTCAGTGTCGATGAAGCGGGTTTGGATTTTGAATGATTTGTTTGTGGAGCTAGCTTGGCGAAACAAGGGAGTTGCAAAGCTGTTGTTGAGAGCAGCAGAGGATTTTGCAAGAGAAACGGAAGCCGTTCGCATCACGTTAGCAACGCAAATTTCTAATACTGCTGCTCAAGCGCTCTATGAATCGCTTGGGTATTGCCAGGATGAAGCGTTTTATCACTATTCGCTACCGTTAGTGGCGGCGTAACAAACAATTTCTCCAGTGGTGTAGCAAGTCTAAAGCGTTGGGTTCCGCTCTGCTCCACCCAACCTACACAAATTACAGACGGTAAAACCGTAGGTTGGGTGAAGCGCAGCGGAACCCAACAGAATTCAGGCAGGTGCCGAGTTTGTTAGAGCAAGCCGACAAAGTGCAACGGGCCATGTCCACTGATTAACTCGATCAGCAGAGCAAGGAATCCCAACATAGCAAGCCGACCGTTCCAGACTTCGGCAGCAGTGGTCATGCCCCATTCCCACCGCTCTTGGGGGTAAAGTTTGGTGTCTTTGTCAGGACGCATCACTTCAGAGAGGTTGACGCTAGGTGAGTTCAGGGCATCTGTCACCATTTCAGCCAAGTCTTCAATGAAAACGGGGTGGGTGTTGAGCGCAGGAACTCGATGAAACTCGTGAATGCCTGCTTCTTCAGCTACTTCCCGATATTCCATGTCGATCTCTTGCAATGTCTCGATGTGTTCTGAGACAAAGCTGATCGGCACGACGAGCAGGTTTTGTACGCCTTCAGCGGCGAGTTCGGCGATCGCATCTTCCGTGTAGGGCTTCAGCCACTCCACTGGACCAACTCGACTCTGATAAGCCAGGGTGTGAGCGTTGGAGCGGTTGAGGGTTTGCATGATCAGGGCAGTGCATTCCTGGATTTCCCGCTGGTAGGGATCGCCTGCCTCTTCCACATAGCTAACTGGAACCCCGTGAGCGCTAAAGAAAATATGCACGTCGTCAGGGTTAGGGAACTTGTCTAGTTCTTGGGCGATCAGTTGCGCCATTGCCTGGAGATATCCAGGTCGGTTATACCAGGAGGTAATGACAGTATGTTCTACCTGATGCAGAGCTGGATCTTCCTGCCAGAGCGCTTCCAGCAGCCGGAAGCTAGAGCCGCTGGTGCTAATGGAGAATTGCGGATAGAGCGGTAGGATGACGAGCTTTTCGATGCGATCGCGCTTGATTCGGGCGATCGCCTCTTCGGTGAAGGGATACCAATAGCGCATCCCGATGTAAACCTGAGCGTCCTGTCCTTTTGCCTTCAACGAAGACTGAAGTGCCTTTGCTTGCTCTTCGGTAATCCGCCGCAGTGGAGAGCCGCCACCAATTTGCTTATAGTTTTCTTGAGACTTTTTGGCTCGGCTAGTAGATATCAGCCATGCCAGGGGTTTCTGCAACCAGGGGAACGGCAGACGAATGATCTCCGGGTCAGAAAACAGGTTGAACAGAAAAGGACGGACATCCTCCAACTGGTCTGGCCCACCTAGATTAAGCAGTAAAACCCCAACACGCCCCATAACGGTTACAGCTTCCCCAACGTTTTAATATTTGTTAATGATTTTAACAATGAAACTTACTGACTAACTCAGTCAGCAGCAAGATCAGCACCAAAATCCTCTCCATTCTCAGTGAAGTTGTTCACGAAATAGAGATTCCTATAGATGTTGACGTACTATGCGGTTTTTGAGCTACCCATGACATTATCGTTAAACTCACTGCTGAAATCAGGAAATTCCTCAACGGATCTTCCTGGTTCATCCAGATTTGGTTTAATGCTCATGGACTACTTGCTATCTTAAGTTCTTATTAAAGACTGGACGCTTGTTGATACGCAAGTTAAAACTTGCCATCTTGACTAGATTCGTCGTTATTTGTCGTTATGACTGATTCAACTGCGATCGATGCTCGAATTGTTCAGCTTAATCAACGCCTGAAGGTGGCTCGTCTGGGGCTACAGGTCGAGCGGCGGGGACAAAAGCTGAGCTTGCGGGGCACACTGCCGCCGCGACCGGGGAGCGATCGCCTGCGATCGCATCAGCAGCGCATCAGTTTAGATATTCCCGCTACAGCGGCAGGGCTAAAACAAGCGGAACAAACCGCTAAGGTCATTGCGGCACAGTTGATCCAAGATACGTTTGACTGGCGTGATTATTTGCCTCTGGTGGGCGGTGGACGGCTGCATCAGATGGATTTGGCTGAAAAGCTGGACGCTTTTGAGCAGCATTTTCTGGCACAGTCGCACACGGCTGACATGGCTTCGGTGAAAACGACCTGGAAGAAAGCCTATGCACCGTATTTGAATAAGCTGGGGGCGATCGCTCAAGCTCGTAACTTTACTTTGACGGAAGCAATTTACGCGACGGTGCAGTCTACGCCAAACAATTCCCGCAGCCGCCAGGTTTGCTGTACGGCTTTGAATGCTCTAGCCGAGTTTCTCAATCTGGAGTTGCCTACTCCGCTGAAGAGTTTGTGGGGAACTTACAGCCCTAGCCGGACTCAAATGCGGCGTTTGCCTTCGGATGAGGAGATTGTGAAGGCGATCGCTCAAATTCCCAACCCCAACTGGCGATTTGTCTATGGAGTCATGGCGACCTACGGGCTAAGAAATCACGAAGTCTTCTTCTGTGACTACGCTGCGCTGAAGCAGGGCAAGACCGAAGCCACAGTCGAAGTTTTGCCCACAACCAAGACTGGGCAGCACGAGGTCTGGCCCTTTTATCCAGAATGGGTTGAGCAGTTTAACCTGCGAGAGATATGTCTACCGCCAGTCAACATCGACCTGACGCAAACAACCCTACAGCGGATTGGGCAGCAAGTCACCGCTCAGTTTCGCCGTTATGATCTGCCCTTTTCACCTTATGACCTGCGCCATGCCTGGGCTGTAAGAACGATTCACTTTGGCTTGCCTGACACCGTTGCCGCTCAAATGATGGGACATTCGGTTGCAATTCACAATCGCACTTACCACCGCTGGATTACCCGTCGTGACCAGCGACAGGCTGTTGCCTCGGCTCTGAGTCAGAGTCAGATGAGTTGGCAGGGATAACTTGTCGCTCTGCAGTTTCGGTGTCATAAAGGACACAGTAAACAGGAAGCATCTAACAGCTACCCGTTTTTCACCTGAAGTTCTTATTTCTGGAGCCTGTTTGAATAATGCTAGCCACAAAGCGAGTAGCAACCGTAGCCCTATTAGGGTTGTCCTTTAGCCTGCTATCCAACGACTCTGCTCACGCTATCAGCTTCACTTTTACTAAGATCGTGGATACTAGCACTTTCATTCCCGACGGGACTGGGACTTTCACTGAATTCCGTGCGCCTTCTATCAGTGGCAGCAATGTGGCTTTTTTAGGCAGGGGCAATGGCTTTCAAGCGGGAATCTACACCAGCATGGGAGATGGGTTAGACAAAGTGGTTGATACTAATACTCCTATTCCTGGGATCTCTAATGGCTCTTTCACTGATTTTAGCGATCCTTCTATCAGTGGTAGCAATGTAGCTTTCTTGGGGCTTGGTGATGGTGGCTATCAAACAGGTATTTATCTCAGTACTGAGCAAGATTTGGCTGTAGTAGCAGACTTCAACACTCCTATTCCGAGTGGCAATGGTAACTTTGCTGGCTTCAATCCTCCCGATCTCAGTGGAGATAATGTAGCTTTCTTAGGAACTGATGGTCAGAGCAATCCCGGAATTTATCTCAATAGCGGAGATCAACTGACTGTAGTAGCAGACTTCAACACTCCTATTCCGGGCGGCAATGGTAACTTTATCAGTTTCCTCTCTCGTGCCGTAAGTGGAGACGGCGTAGCTTTTCTGGGAAGTGATGGTGGTTCCCAGGTGGGTATTTATACTAGTGTTGGAGGGAGTTTATCTGTAGTAGCGGATCGCAACACGCTTGATCCTGCTAGCAACAATAACTTCACTCCTGGCTTTTTCACTCCTCCTGCCTTAAGTGGAGATAACGTAGCATTTGGGGGAATCAGTGTTGGATGGGATCAGGCTGGAATTTATACGAAAGTAGGAAGCCAACTGAATGTAGTGGCAACAAATTCCCTCAATGGCGGAGTACTGGAATTCATTAACTTCATGAGCGTTCCTTCAATTAGTGGCAGTAATACAGCCTTTCTAACGGGCTTTGGCTCAGCAATTTACACGGATTTGGGTGGCTCTTTTGCAAGATTGATTGGGCGCGATGATACCTTAGATGGCAAAACGTTAGCGTCTGTTGATTTCAGCTCAACTTCTAATGGGTTGAGTGATAATTCTTTAGCATTCTTAGCTCGTTTTTCCGATGGTTCTCAAGGCATCTTTCGTGCAGATTTGGTTTCTCAACCTCCTCAACCGGAGCCAGTGCCAGAGCCTACCCCACTGTTGGGTTTGCTGCTAGTGGGAATATTGGGAGGAGCCTCACAGCGGCTTTCTCGCCCTCAACTCGATTCTAGAAATACTCCATCCTAGTAATACGACGACGCAACTTTGGTTTTACCATCCACCCCCTTAGGGGGTGGATGGTAAAACCAAACATTTCTAACCTACTAGCTCAGGCTGTTTCTTAGTGGGTTCTTCTTCGGGCAAACTGGCTGCTCGGTTGTAGATCTTGACGTATTCCTTGGCGTATTTTTCCCAGCTAAAGTCCTGGCTCATGCCACGCTTTTGCAGTTCTTTCCACTGCGGCTTGAACTGGAAGCCTTCCCAGGCTCTTACTAGACAGGTATACAGATCCAAAGGTTCGTAGCGATCGAAGCAATACCCGGTTCCCGTTCCTGTTGCTGGAACGTGATGCTGAACGGTATCGACTAAGCCGCCTGTGCGTCGTACGATCGGAACGGAGCCGTAGCGCAAAGCCAGCATTTGGCTAATGCCGCAAGGCTCAAATCGGGATGGCATTAGGAAAGCGTCGGTGCCTGCGTAAATTCGTCTAGACAGGGCATCGTTATAGAGCAGGTAGGCGGACATGCGACCGGGAAAGCGGGAGGCAATTTGCCAAAGCTGGGTTTCGTAGTAGCGATCGCCCGTTCCTAACACCACAAGCTGAGCATTGGTATAAGCCATGAAGCGATCGAGCATCTGAATTACCAAATCCAGCCCTTTCTGCTCAACCAGGCGTGACACCATGCCGATGAGGAAGGCTCCAGAATTGACCTCTAAGCCGACCTCTTCCTGAAGCGCAATTTTGTTTGCTTTGCGGTTGTCTACTGTCTCTGCCGTGAAAGTTTTGGCAATGTGCTTATCCACAGCCGGGTCATACGCCTGAGTGTCAATGCCGTTGAGAATGCCAACTAGCTTACCGCTGATGAAGGAAAGCAAGCCTTCCAGCGTTTCGCCATAGGCTGGGGTTTGAATTTGCTGGGCGTAGGTGGGCGAAACGGTATGCACGACATCCGCAAACTGTACGGCAGCAGCCATTGTGTTGTGTCCTTGCATATACCAGGGGCACCAGGTCATGCGCTCTAGTTTCCAGCGCCACGGCCCTTGATAAGCCAGATTGTGGATGGTGAATACGGTACTGATATCAGGAGATTGGTGCATCCACACGGGAATCATGCCCGTATGCCAGTCGTGACAGTGAATGACCTGAGGTTTCCAGTAGTTCCAGGCAAACTCAGCCGCACCGTTGGCAAAGAGGGTAAACCGCCAATCTTCGTCTTCGCCGCCGTAGATGTTGCGACCGGCGAAGGACAGGTGCCCAAACAGGTAAAGCGGAATGTCTGAGCCAGGTAGAGTAGCCTCGTAGACATCGAAGCTCTCGAACATGGCAGAGCCAGACCAGACCGGATCTGGAGGAATCTCAATCTTGTCAGGCATGAAGCCGTAGTAGGGCATGAAGATGCGGACATCATGGCCCATGTCTTTTAGGACTTTGGGTAAGGCCCCAACTACGTCTCCCATGCCGCCGACTTTGGCAAGTGGCGCTGCTTCCGCTGCAACAAACAGAATTCGCATCTGACCTGATTTCCCTCGCGATATTAATCCACTAGAACAAGTCTAAGGGGGCGTGGCGATCGGGCCTAGAGCAGATTGAGAATGCGTAAGTTTCTGATTAAGAACCGCGCTGAATTTGGGTAAAGATTTCGTTCAAAATCTCCTGTGCGCCCTGTTGCTTCAAGCGGTTCGCCAGGTCAATGCCTAACTGCTCTGCCTGATCAGCTGTGCCAGTCAGGGTATCTTTAACCAGGGTTTGTCCATCCAGGCTAGCGACAATGCCTGTTAGCGTCAGGGTGTCGCCCTGCAAGCTGGTGTTTACGCCGATGGGAACCTGACAGCCGCCTTCTAATTCACGCAGAAAGGAGCGTTCGGCATAGCAGCGGTAGGCTGTGGGCGGATGTTCTAGGGCTTTTAGCAGCGACAGAATTTCGTTATCTTCGGCGCGGCACTCGATGCCTAGTGCGCCCTGACCGACCGCATGGAGGGAAACTTCGGGGGAGAGGACTTGGTGGATGCGATCGCCCATTCCCAACCGTTGCAACCCCGCTACTGCCAGAATAATTCCGTCATATTCGCCTGCATCTAGCTTGCCCAAGCGAGTATTCAGGTTGCCGCGAATGTCTTTAAAGGTGAGATGAGGATAGTGGTGACGCAGTTGAGCCAGTCGCCGCAAGGATGAAGTGCCGATCACTGCGCCTTCGGGCAAGGTGTCGATTTGCTTATCCTTGTGGTTAGCGTGGACGACCAGCGCATCTGCGGGGTCTTCTCGCTCGGTAACGCAGCCGAGTATCAAACCTTCGGGCAGGCGGGTGGGTAAATCTTTGAGAGAGTGAACCGCAAAGTCAATTTCTCCCTCGATCATCCCCACTTCTAGCTCTTTGGTGAATAGCCCCTTGTCGCCAATTTTGGCTAGCGCCACATCCAGAATCTTGTCGCCATGGGTGCTCATGGTGTGGACTTCAAAGGTTCGGTCTGGAAAGGCTTTCTGTAGATGCTCTTGCACCCAGTGAGTCTGAACGAGTGCGAGCTGGCTCTTACGGGAACCGATGCGGATGGTACGGGGAGGACTTGCGATCATTTGTGAAGCGTTGTTTAGAAAACTTACGAATGTTAAGCGAGCAGGCGATTTCAGCCGCCTAATCAGCTTAGCGTAGGGGGTCATCTTTAGGAAGAGAAGGGGCTAGGGGCTGGGGGTTAGGGGCTAGGGGTTGAGGAGCTGCGCTCCGGTAATTCCCGATTTCCGCCCGTAGTGAGTAGCCTAATCCTGCTGGTTAAGAATAATTAACGCGATCGCCTTCCCCTAACCCCCGACCCCTAGCTCCTCTCTCTCATCCCAGGTTGCGACGGGACGCAGTACAGCCGGAATTTCTTGATCGTAGGGAAATTCTAAAATCGTTTCCCGCAAGCCCAGATAGCCTGATTCGCTGAAGGACAGCAGCATTCGCTGGAGCGCAAGCCAGATTTCGGATTCGTATTCCCATTCCCGGTCGAAGGGAGCTTGAGCGGCGATCGCCTTCAAGGCCCAGAAATAGGTGTTTCGTACTACGGGTCCGTTCTTTTTGTAGGGCGGCACATCTTCGGGATGCAAAAACAAAACCTGGTCTTCGATTCTCGCTCTCATGCGGTTAACTTACGCCTTTGGCGTAATGGATTAGTGCATTAGTATTACTCTTTCAAACATATCAAATCCCTCATAGTGCTAGCCGCACACTGTAGGATACGTCTTTGCGTGAAAGTTCCCGCGCAGCGGGAACTTTCACGCAAAGACAATTCGATCAAGGCGCGTAGCGCTGGATCGAATCACTCAAAAAGTGCGTTCTTGTAGGACTGTTCCATCGTTGGCTACAACGACATAGCGATATTGTTGGGGGGCAACTTGCCAGAAGCGTTCTAGCTGGGCTTGGCTGTAGTTGGTTGGAACGTTAATTTCAAAGTATCCGTTTTCAGGTACCCAGGCGATCCACCAATCGGCGGCATTCCAGCCAAGGGTGCGCCAGAACTGAAGGCGAGTGGTTCTTTCCTGTTCTGTGGAAATTGGGAATCGGACTTGTCGCCAGGAGGGGTTACCTGCGTTTCGCAAGCTGTCGGGGTTAAAGTTTGGGGTAATGATTGGCAAATAGTTGTAATACCAGCTATATCTGGCTTTTTCGGTGAGCAGCGTGTAGCTGGAGCAAGCGTCGTAGGGGGTAAAGAGCAAGCGACCGTCGCTGGCATAGATGCGATAGGGAGCGGCACCCGTGACCTGATTCATGGCTTCTTGCTCTTCGGGAGTAAGCTGGTCATAGGTTGGAAAGGTCCGTAAGGCTTCAATTACCTGCTGCTTCTGGGTTCCGGTGAGGCGCTCAAATTCTGCGGTGAGGGTAATGCGATCGCCCTCTAAAGAGCCAAAGGGGTTGACTTCGCCCCAAGGAGGGTTAGTTTGCTGCTGTAACTCGCGCCACATCCGTTCCATTACGGGTTGATAGGGTTCCAGAGTGCCAATGGAACCGGCACAGTTTGCTTGAGCAGGGGCGATCGGCATCAACAGATTGATCGCGACTGTAGCGGGAGCTAACCAGAATAAAGCTTTAAGTTTGAGCATTGAGAGAGATTCGTAACTTAGAAATTTGTGGCGTACAAGGTCAATTTTGTTACACCCGGACGGGCGATCGTTATCCTCTCATCGGGTGATTTGAGGTCGCTGTCAGGTTGAGAAATCACTCTATAGAACTAGTCAAGCGGGTGAGGTGCGATCGCCCAGACAAATCTACGGTGGAAGTAGTTCTAGAGCTAGCTCTTACGGTTCAAGCGGGGTAATCCGTCCATCCATTTTGTTCAGTAAGTACTGAACATTCAAAATCTATCGATCTATAATGTAAACAAAGGTTAAAGCATACTTGACAGCACTGACAGCAGCAGCATTGGACAATAAACCAGTTGAACGAGTTGAGTTAAGTCACTTCGTTGAAGAAGTGGGACTGATGTTTGAGGCAGTTGGGTTGCCTCGGATGGCAGGGCGAATTTTTGGCTGGCTGCTGATTGCCAATCCGCCGCATCAGTCAATGGGTGATCTAGTTGAGGTTTTGCAAGCTAGCAAAGGTTCGATTAGCACCATGACTCGCTTACTGATTCAAATTAGTTTGATCGAGCGGGTTAGTTTTCCAGGACAGAGACGTGACTACTTCCAAATTAAGCCACACGCCTGGTCGCAGCTAAGCCAACAGCGAATGACTCAAATTACGGCATTTCGTCAACTGGCTGAGCGGGGGCTTGAGCTACTGGCTGATCAGCCTCTCCCACTGCAACAACGCTTGCAGGAAATGCACGACATGCACGCTTTTCTAGAGAGAGAGATGCCTCTGCTCGATCAGCGATGGCAACAGGAGCAAGAACAACGACGATTGACAGAAACGCCAGAATCCACGTTCTGAGTAATTTAATTTTTACCCACCTTTTCCCTATTTATGGTTATGGAACTTCCCTTAATCGGCAAAATTCGCCCGCCTGCCCGTTGGGTGCTGGGGTTGATTGCGGCTGGTTTAGTTGGAACTGGCGCAGCTTCTTTCCTGGTGATTCGGCAGCAGGCTACGGCACCTGATATTTCATCGCTGACAGTTCCGGTCGAGTCTGAGGCGGTGACGATTCGGATCACGGCTAGCGGTACGGTGCAGCCTGTGCAAACGGTCAACCTTAGCCCCAAAGAGACAGGGCTATTGGCTGAACTGTACGTAGAGCAGGGCGATCGCGTCACCCAAGGGCAAGTCATTGCCCGCATGGAAAGTGAATCTGTCGAAGCAGAGTTAGCCCAGGCACAAGCTAGAGTTTCTCAGTCTAGAGCGAACCTTTCTGAGATCAGAGCTGGCAACCGTCCTGAAGAAATTGCTCAGGCTCAAGCAGGGGTTTCGCAAGCTGAGGCACGGGTCGAAGAAGCCCAGGCTCGCGTCAACCTGGCAGAGGAACGAGTTCGGCGCAACCGTCAGCTAGAGGCTGAGGGGGCAATTTCTACCGACGATTTGGACCAGGTGTTGAATGAGGCTGAAACCGCCAGAGCAGCCCTGGCACAAAACCGAGCCAGCCTGCAAGAGACGCAAGAAACGCTACAGCTTCAAAGAAACGGCAGCCGTCCCCAAGATATTGAAGAAGCCGAGGCTCAGCTTGCTGAGGCTCAGGCTAATCTGAAAGCGGTTCAAGTCAGGTTAGAAGATACCTACATTCGTGCGCCGTTTTCGGGCATTGTGACGCAGAAATATGCGACCCCAGGCTCCTTTGTTGCGCCTGCGACTTCTGCTTCTGATGTGAGTTCTGCGACTTCGACCGCGATTGTGGCGATCGCTACCGGACTCGAAATCTTGGCAGAAGTGCCCGAAGTGGACATCAACCAGATCAGCGTTGGACAACCTGTAGAAATCAACGCAGACGCTTACCCCGAGCAGGTATTTCAAGGACGGGTAAAGCTAGTTGCGCCAGAAGCCGTAGTTGAGCAAAACGTCACCTCATTTCAGGTGCGAATTGACCTGGAAACGGGTGAGGACAAGCTGCGCTCTGGCATGAATGTAGACGTGGAATTTATTGGCGACGAGTTAAGTGATGCCTTAGTAGTGCCAACGGTAGCGATCGTCACCCAGGATGGACAGGAAGGTGTGTTGGTTCCTGATGACAAGAACCGCGCTCGCTTTAAGCCCGTCACCATTGGCTCTCAAATCGGCAACCAGACCCAAGTGTTAGAAGGCATCGAAGAAGGCGATCGCATCTTCATTGACCTTCCCCCCGGACAAGATTTGGAGAACCTTAACTTTGGTCAAGACCAGCAGGAGGAATAAAAACTCACTTTTTATATCTTCTAGCTCTTACTCCCTAGCCCCTAATTTCTCTCTCCTCTCATGAACATCACCGAAAGCCTCAAAATGGCGCTCAGAACCCTCACTGCGAATAAGCTTCGCAGTGGACTCACTATGTTGGGAATTGTCATCGGCAATGCCTCTGTGATTGCGATGGTGGGTTTGGGTGAAGGCGCACAAACTTACGTGTCTGGTCAAATTGAAGGACTCGGCCCAAACGTTTTGTTTGTGTTGCCGGGAACGCCAGAGTCACAGCGGGCTAGCTTTAACCAGCCCAAAACGCTGGTGTTGGATGACGCAGAGGCGATCGCCGCCCAAGTCGGCTCGGTGCAAGGTGTTGCGCCAGAGTTTAATGATGCCGGACTGGTGACTCAGGGTAACCGCAGCACTAATGCGACTATTGTTGGCACTACGCCATCTTTTCCAGAAGTGAGAAACTTTGATCTGGCGCAGGGGCGGTTTTTCACCGATTCGGATATGCAGCGCAGCAGCCAGGTTGCGGTGATTGGGCAACAAATGGCAGAGCGGCTGTTTGTGAACGAAGACCCAGTTGGGCAAAATATTCGGATCAAAAACAACAGTTTTCAAGTGATTGGAGTGCTGGACGAAAAAGGCTCCAATTTGGGTCTGAATTATGACGATGCGGTGCTGGTGCCGCTGATTACGATGTCGCGTCGGCTAGTTGGGCAAACGTCACCTTACGGGATTGAGCTAACCTACATTGCGGTTTCGGTCAACAACGAAAGCAATATCAGAGCGGCTGAGTTTCAGATTACAAACCTGCTGCGACTGCGGCACCAGGTTGTGGATGAGGATGACTTTATCATCAACAGTCAAAAAGACTTGCTGGAGATTACAGGCACCATTACTGGAGCACTGACGATTTTGCTGGCGGCGATCGCCGGAATCTCTCTCTTTGTGGGCGGCATCGGCATCATGAATATCATGCTCGTCTCGGTTAAAGAACGGACTCAGGAAATCGGCTTAAGGAAGGCGATCGGTGCTTCTCAGCAAGATATTCTGGTGCAGTTCATGATTGAGGCAGTTATTCTCTCTGCGGTCGGTGGCATTGTGGGAACAGGTATCGGAGTCGGCGGCGCACTACTGATTGGATTGGTGACACCTTTCCAACCCGGAATCTCTATCGCTGCGGTTGCGGTTGCGGTCACTGTCTCAGGCACCATCGGGCTTTTCTTTGGCGTAGTTCCAGCCCGACAAGCTGCTCGACTTGACCCAATCGTAGCCCTTAGAAGCGCTTAGTTTAGTCATGAGTTGTGGGTCTTGTGTAGGGGCGAAGCGTTCGGTAGATAACCGATTGAAAATATCGAAAATTGTTGCCCGAACGCTTCGCCCCTACAAGCTCCTCGGACAAACTAAGAGTTCTCAAATATCTTCTCAAATGCAAAACTCCTAACGCAAAACGCAAAACTCATGTCTAAAGCCATCATTCAACTCGAACATATCTCCAAGATCTATGGTTCTGGCAATACTGAGGTGCGGGCGCTGTCAGACGTGAGTTTGACCGTGGAAGCAGGTGAATATTGCGCGATTATGGGTGCTTCGGGTTCCGGCAAATCGACGGCAATGAATGTGATTGGCTGTCTCGATCGCCCCACCGACGGTTGCTATTACCTGGATGGTGTAGATGTGGCGGGGTTAGAAGATACTGAGCTGGCCCATATTCGTAATCGCAAAATTGGGTTTGTGTTTCAGCAGTTTCACCTGTTGCCTCAGTTGACAGCGATGGAAAATGTGATGCTGCCGATGGTATATGCGGGAATTCCTACTCGCGATCGCCAAGACCGCGCCGCTGAAGCGCTAACGCGAGTGGGTCTGGCTAACCGTCTCAACAATAAGCCCACCCAGCTTTCGGGTGGACAACAGCAGCGGGTGGCGATCGCCCGTGCTATTGTGAACCAGCCTGTGCTGCTGCTGGCAGATGAGCCGACGGGCGCTTTGGACTCTCACACCACTCAGGAAGTGATGAATATTTTTGGTGAACTCAATGCCAGCGGCATTACTGTTGTGATGGTGACGCACGAGTCAGAAGTCGCCAAAATGAGCAAGCGTGTCGTCTGGTTTCGAGATGGCAATGTGATTCACTCTTATCTTGCGCCCGAAGACTTGGGACAGGTAGCGATCGCCCCCTAGAAGATTTCTAGGAAGAATACCCTTGGCGTAGGCTGAGTGGAGTATCGCGAAACCCAACAATAGGAGCTTGCGTTGGGTTCCGCTTTGCTTCACCCAATCTAACGATTATGAAGATTGTGGGTTAGTGGAGTTTTCCTGCTTAATTCTCTTGGCTTCTGCTAAATATTGTTTATTAGCTTCTACGTGCACCTGAGCCGCTTTTAAATGTTCCTCAACGGCTTGCTCGTACGCTTCCACTGCTGTTTCTCCCCCTGCTTCAGCGAGCTGTGCAAATTCGAGCGACTTTTTTGCGTACTGCTGAATCTTTTCACCCGCTCGCTTCATCGTCTGTCCCAGGTGTTCAGAACCTTGAGTTTCAAGCGATCGCCCTATTTCATACACATGTTTGCCGTGTTGCCATGATTCCTCTGCATGTTTTTGAGCAAGCCTGACATTCTCTAATGACGGCTGATGCATTAAGTTGAAACCTCTCTATGTTTTTAAGTGGTGTTTTTAGACGTTGGGTTCTATGTTTACCAACGGCTGAAGGTGTTTGAGTTCCATTATTTTTTTGTAAGCCTTTAGCCGCACAACAGCCATCTGTCTTTAGGCAGTAGCTAATCCGTTCAATTGCACACTGGAGTGTAGAGGTAAGCCGAAAGTATGAAGCGCTAATCTTATGTAGGGCAGGAATATAGGTTTGGCTATCAAACAGTTTTACTGCATGAGGCGCAAAACCTTAATTCTTAATTGCTGGATTGATTCTGGTAAGAATCAGTGGAAGTTGGCTAAAGTTTAAGTAACAGTCAAAGTAAATGTGCGAATATGCGTCCGCTTCTCCAATCGTGGTAATTGGAGCCTCCGCTGGAGGAGTGCAGGCTTTACTAGAGTTAGTGCAGCTATTGCCAGCCAATTTTGGGGCAAGCATTTTTATTGTGTTGCACACTTCTCCTACCCTACCCTCACGACTGCCCAAACTGCTACAAACCGCGGGACATCTCTCAGTAACTCATGCTGTCGATCAGGCTGAAATTCACCCCGAACATATCTATGTTGCACCACCAGACCGTCACCTCTTGATTAAGCCTGGGTGGATGCAGGTGGTATTAGGCCCAAAAGAAAATCGCTTTCGTCCTGCGATTGATCCTTTGTTTAGAACTGCGGCTCTAGCTTACGGCGATCGCGTGATTGGCGTTTTGCTATCGGGTGCGCTCTACGACGGCACGGCCGGGTTGTTTGACATTAAGCAACACGGCGGACTCACGATTGTTCAAGACCCTGAAGAAGCTTTTGTTTCTGCTTTACCGAGACACGCAATTGCTCACGTTGCGGTAGACCACATTCTACCTATTGCTGGTATTGCTCAGTTGTTATCTACGTTTAGTGAGCAGCTTTCAGCTTAGGAGAATTACAGATGCCAAATGAAGAAATACAGCCCGATCCAGTAGAAATGAGCCAGAGCATGTTTGAAGACTACGACATGCCTGGAAAGCACACCGTCCTGATTTGTCCTGAATGCGGAGGGACGCTATGGGAAATTCGCAGAGACAGTCTAATTAACCTTCAATGTCATGTAGGTCATGCCTATTCGTTAGAGAGTTTTTTAGAAGACCAGGCTGAAGAGGTTGAGCGTAACCTATGGAAAACATTGCGAACGCTGAAAGATAGAGCCGAAATCTTTCGTCAACTGGCAGCCGAGCATTCTCGGCAGGGCAATTTAGTTGCCGCACAACAGCTTGAAGTGCAGATTGAGAATGCGCTACAACGGGCTAAACTGTTGTGTCAGGTCTTGCAAATCGGTGAGCTTAAACCTGATCCAGAACTGCTTTTCCCAAGTTAAACTTTAGGTTTAGGCTAATAGTTACTTGAACTGATTGTTAGTGAGGAGGCGATCGCGCAAATGCAGTTAAAAAGTTAAAAAGTTAAAAAGTTAAAAAGTTAAAAAGTTAAAAAGTTAAAAAGTTAAAAAGTTAAAAAGTTAAAAAGTTAAAAAGTTAAAAAGTTAAAAAGTTAAAAAGTTAAAAAGTTAAAAAGTTAAAAAGTTAAAAAGTTACTTCGGCTACGTTACTTTCCTCAAAATTTGCCAAAATTCCCCTTTAACAGGGATGTTTGATTTCCCTTTTAAGGGGAATTTGGCTCCAGTTTTTTCCTTCTCAGGGGAGGCTAGAGGAAGCGAGCGCAAAGACTTTAACTTTTTGATCATCCTTTGAGACTCAAGCTAGACTTAGAGCAAAATTGCGAATCAGTCGATTGTTACGTTCCTGTAGAACTATCGGTTGCAAACCTTAATAACAGGTAATCTTAAGTTTGGTAGACGAGCCCGCTTTAGTTGGTTGAAACTGAGCAATGCAACACTTTATCGCTGATCCCAATAGTGCTCATTTTGCCTCCTCTGCCGATGTCGCCTCTAAGGTAGTTGCGATTGCCTCTTCGGCGGGTGGGCTAGATGCTTTGATTCAAGTTTTGTCAGGTTTGCCTACCGATTTTCCTGCTGCGGTCGCGGTCGTGCAGCATCTTTCTCCCCACTATCGCTCTCAAATGGCAGAGATTTTAAATCGGCGAACTGCCCTATCGGTCAAGGAAGCGAAGACCGGGGATCTGCTCAAGCCAGGATGTGTTCTCATTGCACCCCCCGATCACCATTTGTTGATCAGTAGCGATAGATCGGTGATACTCAATCAAGCTGCAAAAGTTCGTTTTTCTCGCCCTGCGGCTGACATCTTATTTAACTCGATCGCCGAAATCTACAAAGAACGGGCGATCGCAGTTGTGCTAACTGGTAAAGATGGCGATGGCGCGGTCGGCTCTCAGACAATTAAACAGATGGGTGGAATTGTGATTGCTCAGGACGAAGCTACTTCCAAATTTTTTAGTATGCCTGACGCTGCTATTCAAACGGGAGTCGTTGACTTTGTGTTGCCCCTGACTGATATCCCTACCACTCTAGTTAGGTTGGTGATGCAGCGGGTTGCATAAAGGACTATCGAATGAACACAAACGATGAAGATGCTGTATTTGAGGCACTTCTAGATTATCTCAAACGAGCCAGAGGTTTCGATTTTACGGGCTACAAGCGCTCTTCATTGAAGCGACGAGTGCACAAGCGGATGGCATCAAGAGGCATCAACCGCTTTGAGGATTATCTAGATTACCTGGAAGTCTATCCCAACGAGTTTGCAGAATTGTTCAATACGATTCTGATCAACGTCACCAGCTTTTTTCGGGATCAGGCTGCTTGGAGCTATCTACAGGAACACATCATCACTTCTTTAATCTGGGGAAAGCCAGAAGACGAACCGATTCGGGTTTGGAGTGCGGGCTGTGCGTCGGGTGAAGAAGCCTACACTTTGGCGATCGTTTTGGCTGAAATTTTGGGAGATGAGCAGTTTCGGCAGCGGGTCAAAGTTTATGCCACAGACGTAGATGAAGAGGCGTTGGCTCAGGCTCGTCAGTCTAGCTACAGCACTAAAGAGCTTGAGCCAGTTTCGCTGGAGTTGCGAGAGCGATATTTTGAGCCATTGGGCGATCGCTTCACCTTTCGGGCTGACCTGCGCCGTTCGGTGATCTTTGGTCGTCATGATCTGGTGCAAGATGCTCCGATTTCTCGGCTTGACCTGTTGGTTTGCCGCAATGCGCTGATGTATTTTAATGCTGAAGCTCAAGCTCGCATCCTAAACCGCTTTCACTTTGCGCTGCGAGACTCTGGCATCTTATTTTTAGGCAAAGCGGAGATGCTGCTGTCTCATGCCAATTTATTCACACCCACGAATTTGCAGCATCGAATTTTTAGTAAAGTCCCGCGGATTAATTTGCGCGATCGCTTTTTGTCCTTTTCACAAGCCAATGATGATAGGGTAAGCACCGATTTATCTAGCTATGTCCGGCTTCGAGAAGTCGCTTTTGATAAGTCTCTAATTCCACAAATGGTTGTAGATGTCAACGGCAACCTGATATTTGCTAATTCGTCTTTGCGCGTCATGTTTGGGCTGGTGCAACAAGACCTGGGGCGACCGCTGCAAGACCTGGAAATTTCTTATCGACCGCTAGAGCTGCGTTCTCAAATTGAGCAGGTCTATGCCAACCATCAAACGATCATCGTGAGGGACGTGACCCGCCAACAGTTAGATGGCAGAGTTCAGCATTTGGACGTGCGAATTGCGCCTCTAGAAGATGACAACGGCGAAGTTATGGGAGCTAGCGTTGCCTTTACTGATGTCAGTCGCTATCACGAGCTTCAGCAAGAAATTCAAAACTCTAATCAAAAACTAGAAACCGCGAACGAAGAGCTTGAGTCTAGCAATGAGGAACTAGAGACGACGAACGAAGAGCTTCAGTCTACCAATGAAGAACTGGAGACGACGAACGAAGAGCTTCAGTCTACCAACGAAGAACTGGAGACGATGAACGAAGAACTCCAGTCTACGAATGAGGAGCTTCAGACGATCAACGATGAACTACGTCTACGTACCCAAGAACTGAACGAGGCAAATGCTTTCCTAAACTCCATCCTGACTAGCATGAAGGCTGGGGTGATTGCCCTCAATCGTCAGTTTCAAGTGATTAGCTGGAACAGTGAAGCAGAAAATCTGTGGGGGCTACGTAACTCAGAAGTGCAGGGCGAATCGTTGTTTAACCTGGACATGGGTTTGCCCGTTGACCAGTTGCGAGACATGATTCGTCGCTCTTTACTAGGAGAAAAAAACTCCCTGGAAATTACTCTAGATGCCGTCAATCGCAGGGGACGAAAGATTAAGTGTCGGGTGGTGTGCAATCCCATGTTTGACTCTGAAGAAACCACCCAGGGTGTCATCTTAGTCATGGAAGAAGCTTGAACTTGCTCCACCCAACCTCCATCAGAAGATTTGTCAGTCAATCAGCTATTCGCAACTTTCAAAAGGAAGACAGATTTTTTTTCTACCGCAGATTACCAATCTCCCTGTGGAGACGTGGCAAGCTGATTTGAGAACGCTAAAATCTCAGTAATCTGCTAATTTCTAAGCTGGTGATACTTGTTTGAACTGAGACGTAACAGATTCTTTCGTATTAAGCTTGGCAGTATCAAGCCCCTCCTGAAGTTTCTAGAGGCAGTTGATTAATCACTCTATGCCCCCTTAAGCTTTGCAGTAAAGCGATCGCCCTATGAACATAGCTGACTTTGAGCAACAGGTCAGAGGTGCCCAGAACCGGCTAGACAACATCCTTCAAGCTGCCAGCCGCAACTCAGCTCAATCTGATTCATTTGATCTCTCCTTAGAAGGGCTAACTGAGGAACTGCACGTTTCTTTGGAAGAACTCTACGTCGCCCTTGAAGAACTAAACACTCAAAACGAAGAGCTAAAGATTAGCCAGAAGGCACTCGTTGCAGAACGTAAGCGCTACCAAAATCTGTTTGAGCTTGCTCCAGATGGGTATCTGGTGACTGACCTGAACGGGATGATTCGAGAAGCAAACTGGGCCGCAGCAACGATGTTAGGCATCCCCCAAGAGTTTTTGGTCGGTAAGCCACTGATAAACTACGTCATCGATACAGATCGAAGAAGATTCCGCAACAAGTTGAGCGAGTTGCCGAGCCTACGCCGCCTCACCGATTGGGAAATTCAGATGCAGCCCCGCAAGGGGGAGCCGTTTCCGGTGGCGATTGCCATTTCAACCATTCGCAACTCGGCAGGCGAAATTACTGACATGCGCTGGATCATTCGAGATATCAGCCAACTCAAGCAGGCAGAGGCAGCCATTCGCGACCAGCTTGCCGCAGAGAAGCAACTTAGCGAATTAAAATCTCGAATCATTCAAACTATTTCTCATGAGTTTCGTACTCCTCTTACGGTCGTTCGTACCTCAATTGAAATTTTGGAGCATTACAGCGATCAGTTAGACGAAGCCAAAAAAGAAAATTACTTCCATCGAATGAAAGCTGCAATCCAGTACACGACCCGGCTATTTGAAGGGGTCTTGATCCTAGATGAAGTGGAGTCTAATCGACTAGAAATCCAACCTTCCCCAGTTCAGTTAGAGCAGTTTTGCCAAAAGCTGATTGATGAAGTTCAGTTGACTAGCGCGATCGCCCACACGATTCATTTTGTCTATGAAGGAGAACAGCGCCCCGCCAGTTTTGATCGCATTTTGCTGAAGCAAGTGTTTGGAAATCTGCTGTCTAATGCGGTGAACTATTCCTCTGACTCCAGCAATATTTACGTAAAGTTGACGCACGAGGAAACTCAGGTCATTTTTCAGATCCAAGATGAAGGGGTTGGCATTTCTGCTGAAGAACTGCCGCATTTGTTTGAGCCTTTTTATAAAATTGGGAACGGCAAAAACGCTTCAGGAGCCGGACTGGGGTTGGCGATCGCTAAAAGGATCGTTGATTTGCACGGAGGCACCATTACCCTGAACAGTGAAGTTGGCATAGGCACGACCGTCACCGTCACACTTCCGCTCAGCAACCCCACAGACGAACCCTAAATATCGACTGAACTGACATGAATTTACCAACCTGGATCACCTTCTCTCGTCTGCTAGGGGTGCCGCTGTTGCTGTACTTGCTATATCAGCCAACGGAACAAACTCGCTGGATCAGCGTGGTGATCTTCCTGATTGCCGCCGGTACAGATTGGTTGGATGGCTATTTGGCGCGGCGACTCAACCAGGTGACTGATCTGGGCAAGTTTCTCGATCCGCTGGTTGATAAGCTGCTGGTGTTGGCTCCGCTGTTAGCGCTGATTGAGTTAGGTCAGGTGCCTGCCTGGGGCGTATTTCTAATTTTGGCGAGGGAATTGACGGTTGCCGGATGGCGGGTCAGCCAAACCACTATTTCTGGCGCAAATATCTGGGGCAAGCTGAAGACAGTGAGCCAGATTGTGGCGATCGCCCTTCTCATCGCTCCGTTACCTGCCGCTTGGACAACGCTTTCACTAGTCGCCTTCTGGATCTCAGTACTGCTTACCTGGATCTCTGGTGCCATTTACCTGATGCCCAAAACCGCTTCATCTCCAAGTCCCCAGTAAGGGGCATAGCATTCAGTTTTCCCCACGTCCCTGTAGGCGTGCGGTGCGCCCCTCCCACTGCAACATCTTCCAGCCGTTTCCAGATGGGTAAAGCCATAGCGTAAGGGGGCAGTTCGCGAACTGCCCCTACCGTCACAGCAAGCTCAAGGTGTTGGGTTCCGCTGCGCTCCACCCAACCTACGGTTCTACAGGTTGTGTAGGTTGGGTGAAGCGCAGCGGAACCCAACATTTAAAGCCTGCTATCAGCATTCAACAGGACTTACGCAGATGTACTAAATGTGGTGGTCAGCTTAGCCCAATTTCATAGCAAGAGTGGGTGATTTGAGTTGCCCAATCAAATAGTGGGATAACAGTCTGCTCTTGAGT
>NZ_JACJOV010000086.1:0-29484 GCF_014695745.1 Leptolyngbya sp. FACHB-671
CGTCTACGGCATTACCTAGCACGGCTGCACCGTAAAACCTTGTGCTACTCCAAATCCCTTGAGATGTTGAAATGTTCACTCCGTTTGCTGCTTCACTATTTGAAGTATCGAGCTATTCCTCTACCTACTTAACCATTACGGTTTCAGCAACGCCTTTTCCTGAATTCTTTGCGTTGAATCAAAGCGATCGCAGCTCTGCCCATCCCTTTCATTGGGCCGCGTTTAGCTATACCGGAGTGTAATCATTCAAGTTTTCCCATCATCCCTCTTCTGCACCCGTCAATCTCTTTAAACTCGTTTATGTGTGGGGTACTGATTATGATATCAATTGATGAACTCATTGAAGCTGCTCGCACCATTCGCCCAGTCCTGCCTACTTTGCTCGATGATGAAACCGCTCAACACGTTGATCAACAACTTGCAGAATTATTGAATCAAGCCAAAATCAATGACAGAGAGATTGCCAGACCGATCCTTACCCTGCTACAAAGCTATGACACTACAAAAACATGGCTAGTTAATTTCTCCAATACTGGTTTAGAGCATAAATCGATTTTTCTAGGGGGAGATCCTGCCAGTGGCTCTGCCATTCAATATGTCTGCCCTACAAGCAACGACTTCACTATTTATAGGGAAGCTAATGAGGATATTCCCCTTTGCCCTACTCATTTGGTTCCCCTTGTGCGTGCCCAGCCGTAGGATATCTCCATGACTGCAAAAGTATTAGACAGTTTTGGAGGCAAGTTTGCCGAACAGTGGGTTGCAACTCTACTGACTCCCGCTTTTATGTTTTGGCTTGGGGGTTTTGTTGCTACTATTCAGTGGTTTGGCTGGGAATCCCTTGTCACCAAATTCACCAGTTATCCTGAACTCTTACAAGTTGCCATTTTGGTAGTGGGACTTTGTATTGTTAGTGCGTCTGCATTTGTTGTACAGCGATTTGACTTCCCGGTTCTGCGATTTTTGGAAGGCTATTGGTATCCGTGGCTTCGTCCTCTACAGCAGCACTGCATTCAGCGCTATCGCGACCGCAAAGACAAGTTAACGAAACAGAGCAACGCCATCCGCGCTATTGAAGCTCAACAAAAAGCGAAGTTGCAAGCTTATAAAAACACGATTGAAACGAGTGGTGCTGCTACCCTTACCGCGACAGAACGGGATGAATTTCTTCAACTGAGTGAACGGCTCCTAACGCCAGCACAACAAGAGATTTTGGTTCGGTTGCGACAAGAACTTAGAGAAATGCCTGCAAATGTTGATCTTATGCCTACTCGCTTGGGCAATGTGCTGAGAGCTGCTGAGCGAAAACCCCTTGATAAGTATGGACTAGATGCCATTATTTGCTGGTCACGGTTGTGGTTGCTATTGCCTGATGCGGTTAAAAAAGATTTGCAAACTGCACGGGTTGACCTCGATAGTGCTGCCCGTGTGTGGCTCTGGAGTGCGTTGTTTACCCTATGGTCTCTTGCTGGGGAATTGTGGGCGATTCCCTTAGGTGTTGTGTCTGCAGCCTTTACTTACTACTACTGGGCAGTTCCTGCTGCTCGCACCTATGGTAGTTTGATTGAGGCTGCTTTTGATTTGTACCGCCACCTGCTTTATCAGTCGCTTCGTTGGGACTTACCTGCTGATCCAAACCTGGAGCGTCAGGTGGGACAACAGTTGATTGAATATCTTTGGCGGGGCTTTTGAGTTGGACTTTTTTTGCTTACACTAGCTCTCGCTTAGTTTGATCGCTCGCTCTTTTTAAGTCTTCGCTAGAATCCAACCCACAGAACCCCTGTAAATCAGTTGTATCGCAAATACTTACTGAATGAAAAACCATCGCTGTCGAACTCGTTTCCTTAAGCATTGATTGCTTAGATTTGCACAACTTTTCTGAAGCTGCCGCTTTTGAGAGATGGAACAACTGCTCAGCGAGCTTTAATCAATCATGAACCAGTTGTTATGAATCAAGCAGACTCTTCACACCTCGTTCGCCTCAATTCAATACATTGTCATACCTGTCCGGCAACAGATGGGTTGCAAAACTGTGACGAAACGTATGACACCCCACTCGCCTTTGGATTCCTGTCGCTCGTGTGGCTTGCTTCACCGCCTTCTGAACACTGCTCTCATGGAGGCGATGACGGCAACGCAGCCCACTTCGGGGTCATTTCAAACCTTCTACTAACAATCTACAACCCCTAAAAAGGGTATTGCACTCTTCTGCAACTCCCGACTTTCTGTCGGATCGTTTCACACCTTTCATATCAAAGTTCTCACGGATTGAGAGAGCAGGGCGATCGCAATTTAAGTCGGATGAAGCCGACTTAAATTGGAAAGATGTCGGTCTTGTCGGAGAAATTCAGTTTTTTATCGCCTTTGCGGGGTGTAGTTAAACTCAGCGGAGCAGTTACCCACCCCGCTAGTCTGCAAAACCGCGCTTGAGACTTGTCGCCTCACTAAGGGTGTAGAGGTCGGATGCCCTAATAAATACTTAGCTGTTAAAGTTTGCCGTCTTTAAGAGCACTTGAAAGGGATCGGATACGGCTTGAGGATCATTCTGGGAAAGAAAGTGGTTGAGGAATCCCCTCATATTTAACAGTGATGTGGGCGATCGCCCTTTACTTCCCTCCCTAAGAAGGGAAACCTGAGCTTATACACTCACTTTGCCCTAGCACTGATGCCGGGGCTTTTGTCTTGCCACTCTACTGCTGCTGTGCTGCTGGAACTAGAATGCTCAGCCAAATTTCTTATTGAATTAGACAGTTCCTACTCTCCAAAGTTTAAAGAGCCTCAGTAGCCTTGTTAGCAGCCATCTCCAGCACAGCTTGTAGTAACACATCTTACTCAACAGGCTTAGCCAAATGCTGCTGGTAACCTGCCGCAAGCGCTTGTAGCCGATCTGATTCTTTGGCATTAGCAGTCAGTGCGATCGCTGGTATCTGCCCTCCTTGCTCAACCGTCAACGCTCTAATTCGCCGAATTAGCATGTAACCATCTTCGTCAGGCATACTTACATCGCTAACCAAAACGTTTGGTCGCCACTCCAGAACTGCCTGGAATGCATAATCAGCAGACATAACTGCTGCTACCTCTGCACCGTAAACCTCGAATAGGAAAGCGAGAAATTGGAGATTGTCAACATCATCATCTACAATCAGCACTTTTAGACCATTCAAGCTGGGAGCGCCACTGAGGGGCATAGGTTCAGGAACTTTGACGAGTTTGTAGACGAATTTGATATTCCCATAAAAAGCTTCGTCTTCGCTGTTGTGCCTAACAAACTCGGATATCTCTACCCTTAGACAGACCGCTCATCATAACTAATGCTTCTGCCCGACAAGTCTCAGAATTTCTTGAACTAACTCATCTGGGTCTAATGGCTTGGACAAGAAACAATGAAATCCGGCTCTCAGTGCCTCTTCAGCGTCAAACCTCCTAGTGTAAGAAGTTACAGCAATGGCTGGAAGTTCACGCCATGCTCCCTCTACCTGCCTGATTTGCTCAATTAGCCAGCTTCCATCCTTCTCAGGGAGCTTAACGTTGCTGATCAAAACGTCTGGTCGCCGCTGTTCCAACCGGCTTAACGCTTCAGTCGCAGAACCTGCCAGGATGACTCTAGCTCCGTTCCTCTCAAGAATGAACGTGAGCAGTTCTGCCATATCAGGTTCATCCTCGACCAAAAGCACTGTCAATCTTGCTAACAAAGACTTTTGAAAAGAAAGCTTATTTTCTGTGTTTTGCATAGTCGTAACAGAGAACACAATTGCTTCTATCAAGGCTTATAGAGGAGTTTTCTTGTTTCTCTCATTCGGCAGAAAACGAAAAATGTTGGGGTAGAGATTGTACTTAGACGCATTACAGCGATCGCCCTTTACTTACCTCTCTAAAAAGGGAACCCTGAGCTTATTAAGACTCACTGTGCTCTGGCATTGCTGCTGGGGCTTTTATTTTGCTGCTCTACTCCGATTGCGTGGTTTTAGCTTCTGGAACGTTGCAATTCTTGGTTCCACAAGTACTTTCAGTCCACCGTCTGGGACTGACTGGGCGCACCACACGCCACCAGCAGTCCAAACTCTGAGAGGATGCAGCATTGGAAGGAAGACGATTAGAGCAGCAATTAGGGCAACAAGAACTTCTATAGGAATCGTGATTTGCCGCCAGCGGGGATTCATAGCAGACATCAAATAACTAGGGCTAAGGTGCCCAGGCTGAATGTCAGAATAGCGATCGCCCCTACTCTTCAACCCAGATATCCGCGTGTGGATTCCCCTCGCTGTCATACCAGATGCCCTGGCTCTTAAGGGGGTAAAGGTAGCGGTGCGATGTAGAAAATCGAGTGCTTGAGGGTTAGTGTTAGTCCTCCTAAGAACGGTTGCAGTTAAGATGTCCTTTTGCCTAGAATCTTGTGCAGCAGCTCTGTTTGCAATCGTGCCCATTGGTTTATTGATGGTGCAAATTCCACTGGAGGAGGGATTCTTGCGGCAAGAGTTGCAAGGCTACCATACTTACATTCAAGAAGTTCGGTATAGACTGTTGCCGTACCTCTGGTAACTCAGAAATACAAATGTATCGTGGTTACAACTTGTCTTAAGCATTTATTAGAAGGCAAATATAGAGATGTTTGCAGGCAAAGATACACAAATAGCGATGGGAATGGTCATCGGGGTTGGTATTGGTGTTGCAATCGGTGCTGCATTTGGCAACATTGGAATCGGAATTGCTATTGGCGTCAGCTTAGGTGCAGCAGTTGCAACGTTTTGGGTTGAAAAAGGGAAATGATAGCGGCACAACCACAGAGATATATTGCTTCTGAACTTAGATTAATGAATTTCCGCCTCCGCCCTTCTGATGAAAAAGTAATTGATGGGGTGAACTCGCTTTACCCCATGAACAAAGGGCGATCGCTGTTTCTATGAATTAATCGTCTTTACTCTGACTGTGATGCTTCTGGCGGATTGCAAACCTCTGAACCATACACCACGGTCGGATTTCCTCCTGCGTCAGCCCGAACGCACCACACCCCACGGGCGACCCAAACTTTGAAAGGATGCAGCACCGATGGAATGACGACAATTGAAAGCGCAATGACGGCAACGATAACCTCTATTGGAACTGTAAATTTGCGCCCATTAAACTTCATAGTAGGAGTTAGATACAAGAGTTAAAGTGCCTATGCGTAGGACGTAACAGCGCTCCTCCAGATAGGGGGTAAGCAGGTACGCAGAATTAGGTGTTCCAAGCTTTCGTGGCACTAAACCACACGTATCCTAATTGCACCCCTAAAAGCTTTTGCGACACAACCGAATATCTTGCCTCAATCGCTCAATCTTTGGATGCTAGTGAGTTTGCTGCTTTGCTCTGAACATCCAATCGCTGAAGGACTGAGAGACGCGCACTTCCACCTGTGCCCCAACCCAAAGGGTTAAGACATGGGTCCCTTCGAGAGACGATCGTTTGAGAGTCTGCCGCAGATGATAGACGAGTCCATCTGCCAAAGATGGAGTAGTTGTGGTCAGGGCAACAAAGTTAGCTTGCATCGGTAAAGAATCGCTGTAGTTGGTTGTAGATGAATCACAGGCGTTCAGTTGCCTGCCTACACGGTTCCCCTTGCTTGGAAGAAGCGATAAGCCGATGGCATGACAATCACTCAAGCTTGATGAAAAGTGGAACAGGCTCAAGCTTTGATGAATTGCAATCAATAGACCTCCTGCACGAATATTTGATCGCCTCCTAAATCCTGCATTTTTGGGGAACTTTGAAGCTCGATCTTGATAGTTTCGTAGGAAAAAATCGATTCATGCAGGAGGTCTAATATAGGCATCCAAAGCCAGAAGTTTTTCGTACACCGAAACTGGGGCAAAAACCCTTTTTAAGCGATCGTTTTCCCTCGGTTGATCGCCAATTTTTTCGGCACGCCGCTCAGATTTTGTCCGTTTTCACTATGCAGGGACTTCTAAATCCATTGCAAAGATAAGCTTAAATTGCGTGAAGCTTTGAACGAGAGTGTATACAAGGTTTAAGATTTGTCCTGAATACACTGTCTTCTAGATAAAACTGTATTGCAAGCTACCTGCTGAATAGCCTAAGTAACTAGCCGATTGTAATTAGTGGAGGTTTATGCACAGTAATGGGTAACTACAATGCTGGTTTTATCTACTTAATGAATGCAGCTGGGACTGATTTATATAAAATCGGTGTGATGAGTTCACTCGACAACAGAATAGCTGACGTGCGAAGTCAGCACCCTTCTTTTCAAATTCAGTACGAACGTTCTCTTCGAGTGAATGATATGAAAGAAGCCAAAAATTATTTCTACACCAAATTTGCTGATTACCGCTATGACCTTTTAGATAAGTTTTCAAACATTACGGAGTGGTTTCTTTTTCCGCCTGCGGTACTTGACCAAGTGTTAAGTGAATTTGATGAAGACAAAATTTTTGAAGAGGAACCCACAACTTATACGGCTGAGTATGACGCACAATATAACCGTCGAATCTCCAAGGATGATCACGTTTGGAGAGACTTAATAAGTGGAGCAATAGCGAGGACATTGCTCCATAACACGTTCTGAATTAGGAAGAGGCGATCGCCCACCTCCTTCTCAATAAAGTCGATTGGATTATTGGTGTCCCCTATCGCCATTGCCGCAACTCCAGCTCACCCTTAGCCCGAATTTGATACCCTTCAAGCGACAGCAAGGACATTGCGCGGGTTCTCTCCAGCAGCTAATCGCTCAAGCTGCTCATCGGAGAGATTTGAATAATCAATTTTGACGTTGAGCTTGGTTTCCTCCTTCTCGCCTAGAGCAGTTTTTCCAATCTTTTGAAGTCGCTCTAGAGCCTTGGCTAACTCATCCAACTGTTTGGGAGATGGTAGATCATTGCCTTTTGCCACTCCTTCAGTTGCTTCTTTAATCTGCACGAAAACAAGGTTCAAGCCGCCTTTAGCAAGTTCGTAGCACTGAGCATCCCATGCAGCCAAGTCACCCGCTAGAGCAGTCGATTTGTGTTCCTGGCGTTTATCCGAAACAGTTTGAACAAAACGTTCAGCCTCAACTTTCCAATGCTCTTTAGCTGCTTTTTCCCGTAGATATGAGGGCGAACAGGTATACTTTGCAGCCAATTGCTCTAGGGTTGGGCGAGACTTCTCATCCGGAGCCTGGACATATTCGTCTTTGATGACCTGCCAATTGTGCTTCGCCACGTTCCCTCAGCTTCCTGCAATTTCCGACTTTCTGTCGGATCGTTCCCACGGACTGTGGGGTGAGGTTTTCGGAGAAGGGTAGGGCGATCGCATTCGATTCTCAGGACTTACGCATAAGCAGGGTAAGGTAGTACAAGCAATCAAGGGTTAAGCAGATGAGCTTCACCAAATTGGACTACTGCCAGTACTTACTCAGTAGCCCGATCAACTACACCTTGACGAATTTGGCAGAACATCTAGAAGGGGTGAGCCACGACCGGGTGAACCGATACCTGCGACAGGAGAAACTGACGCCTCGACTACTGTGGGAGAACGTCAAAGACCAAGTGCAAACCTGTGTAGATGGCTTCATCGTGTTTGACGACACGGTTTTGGACAAACGGTATGCCCAAGCCATAGAGATGAGCCGACGGCAGTACAGCGGGTGCGAACATCGGGTGATTCGGGGCATTGGGTTGGTCGGTTGTTTGTACATCAATGCGGATACGCAACAGTTTTGGGTGGTGGACTATCGCCTCTACGACCCAGAGGGTGACGGGAAAACCAAACTTGACCATGTGATGGAAATGCTCAGCCACCTGGTTGAAATCAAGCGACTGCCGTTTCAAACCGTGCTAATGGACAGTTGGTATGCGGCTCAAAAGCTGATGAGTCACATCGACAGTTTAGGCAAAATCTACTACTGTCCGCTCAAGGTCAACCGACTGGTGGACGATACGGGTGGGGTAGAAAAGTATAAACGCATTGACCAACTTGAGTGGAGTGGGTCTGAAGGGCAACACGGCAAGCTCATCAAAGTTCGCGGGTTTCCCAAAGACAAGAAGGTGAAACTGTTCCGGGTCACTGTCTCTACCGGCAGGACGGACTATGTTGCCACAAACGACTTATCTCAAGGGTCCACTGATGCCGTACAACAGGAGTGTGGCGTCCGTTGGAAGATTGAGGAGTTTCACCGAGAACTGAAGCAGTTGACTGGGATAGAAGCATGTCAATGTCGCAAGGCTCGCATTCAGCGCAACCATATTGCCTGTGCTTTACTCGTTTGGGTACGCCTTAAAGCAATTGCTTATCAAACCCATCAGACCGTTTACAAGGTGAAGCACCGGATGCTGTCAAGTTACTTGATTCAGCAACTTAAACGCCCATCTGTTCTAATGGTGCTTGCGTAAGTCCTGAAAGGAGTTAAACAAGGGGACAGTGTGTCTCAAGCCAAGTTTATTGAAGCAACCTTTGAAATTGCTGCTTAAGGGAATGAAAACGATACGATCGTTTGTCCCTAATCAGTTTTTGCGACACAACCGCTGCAAGTAACCTTTGCAACACCATCAAGATTTCTCGTCAGCCCGATCCGGTCGGGTTGTTATGCCGCGCAACCTATTTCCCTTCAAGCTTCTTCAATACACCCAATATCCTCGAAAGTCTTTACTCTATCTGCAAGCATCGTCTTTTTCAAAATCCTCTCGTAGAAAGGATGGAAGGATTCTGGTCTGATAAGAAAGTAAATTTCGTCATACGAATCTAACTTACTATTGAAATCTTCAATGACGATCTCCTCCTCTTGCGGTGTGACAGTATCAGGATGTTTTTCGTACCAGACATGACGCTCGTTTGATAGGTAAACTCCATAGAGATCGGACAGAATAGCCCAACTCACATTCTTCTCTTGACACCTCTCCATAAATTGCTGAATATCAGAATTTGTGTACAGCTTGTCAGGGGTGACTGCAATATCAGTTGCTTCAAGATTAGGCTCCTTTTCTTTGGAGCAGTGAGTTAGATATACGCGCATGGCTCTAAATAACCTCAACTTTCACTGAGAGACTCAACCCGATTTCCTCACCGACAATCTTAAGACGATTTCATCTTGAAAGACAGAAAGCCATCTTCAAATTGATCCCCATCGGTCGATCCATTGCACTAAACCTCGAACTCATATAGACGAGTTTTATACACCGTCTCATCGATCAACCAGCGGCATAACGGTGCTGTTCAGCGGTTGCAAAAATCTTGTACTTTTACCAATAACTCTCGGCAATCCACTGCAACAGCGTTGTTATGTCGCGATCGCTTCTACCCGCTTTGAGTGACTGAATCGAAGTGATTCGTCTTTAAGTAGGCACTCAGTTTTTCAATACATTCCGGTAAATTCTTGCGCCCTAATCCAATCCGAAAATTTTGATCCCCATAGTCAAAATAGGTACTGGGCAACAGTAGAACGCCTTGCTGATTGACTAAATCATTGCAAAATTCTTCTACATCTATTCCCTGCTTGAGGCTTGGAAATGCGGTCGATCCTCCTTTTGGTGCTCTCCAGTTAAAGAGATCCATATGATTTGCAAAGAAGCGATCGCACACCTCTATATTCGCTGCAATGATTGCTCGGTTGCGTTGAATAATCTGATCTCGATTGCGAAGTGCCAATGTTGCCAAGAACTCACTCGGGGCACTATTACAGATCGAGGTAAAATCCTTAAACTCTGCCATCGCTTGATAGGCTTCTCGATTGTGAGTTGCAATCCAACCGATTCGTAAACCTGCTAAGCCATAGGTCTTTGACATTACTCCTAAAGAAACTGCATTTTCATACAGGTCGCAAGCTGCTGGCAGCGTATCTTCATCTCGATATTCCAGTAATCGATAAACTTCATCGGAGAACAAAAGAATATGGTGTTGTCTACAAATAGCAACCAGCTCCTCTAACTTAGCTCGGCTCATCACATAGCCTGTGGGATTATGAGGGCAATTAATGACGATCGCCTTTGTATTGGGTTGAATTGCCCCTCGCAGCCAATCTAAATCTAACTCCCAATGATCATCTTCACAGCTCTTCCACCAATCGACTTCACAGCCAATCGATTGAGCAATTGAGGCATGAGATTGATAGCAAGGGAAATGAACAATGATGTGATCTCCGGGTTGAAGCGCAATATTCATGAAAATGAATATTGCTTCTTCTGCACCTGCATGAATCAAAACGTTATCGTGCCCAATTGTTTGATACGTTTGTGCAACTACGTTTCTTAGTTCAGAGCTTCCTTGGGTTTCTGTATATCCCAACCAAGTTTGATGGAATTTCTGTGCTGCACCTGCCTCTAGACTTAGTAATTCTTCGATCGTCATTGCTTCACAATCAGAAGAAGAAAGCAGATAGGGTGCTTTGAATTCGTATTTGGCGAAGAAGCGTTCAAGTTTAAAGGCAGGTATTTGCATAACAGCTCAGATTACTCATTGACCTAGATCAATTTCATTCTGAATACTAACAGAGAAGTTATAAACTGCTGTCCCGTCCCAATACTGAGCGACATAACGTTGCGTTGAGCGGCTGCAAGCGTTGGTTCCTCACAATCAGGATTCTCTGACAGTCCGCTCCAGCAGCCTTGTGTACGCCCAGCATGGGTGTGAACTAATGGGGTGAAAGTCCCCTGGAGGAGAACCAACATCCAAATGGTCAAGTTACAGATCCGAGCGATGACAACTCCTAGCTTAAAGCAAGGGCGCTCCTGTGAAGGAGGGTCTGAAGGAAGCTGGCGGCAAATCTGCGAACCGACGAACAGAAACGACATAGAAGGCTGAGATTCCTGGGGCGAGTTAGCACAACATAACAAAGCCCAATGGTTCAGGGAACACAGTAAATGACGCGGTTGTGCAGAGACAGTTCACATTCTTATCTGGGGAGGTCTGTTTGATGGCGACTGGGAGTGTTATGGGAGTCGGACTGAGGGCTATCTGGAAACGGATAGAACAGCCACCGAACCCTACGGCAACCCAAACAGCGCATGGAGTAGCAATACTCAGTGATAAGTCAAACAGAAGTCAGCAGAGTCCATAGTAGTTCCATTTGGAGCGAAGGGACGAACATGAACGAGTTAAGGAGGAGCGATGAACAACTCAAACTCATCAATGAACCCGGATGGGGGAGATGGCGTTTGGCGTGCGGGCATTAAGCCAGCCAAGGGCAACTTGATGACGCGAATTTTAGAGCGCAGCAATGTACAACAAGCATGGAGCCGAGTGAAGTCAAACCGAGGCGCACCCGGCAGTGACGGGATGAGCCTGGAAGACTTTCCAGACTATGCACGGGAGCATTGGAGTGAGATTCGCCAATCTCTGATGGATGGTAGCTATCACCCTCGTCCAGTGCGACGGGTGACCATTCCCAAATCACACGGCAAGGGAGAGCGAAAATTGGGTGTGCCTTGTGTCATCGACCGGGTTATCCAACAAGCCATCCTACAAGTGCTAACTCCCATCTTCGACCCAGAGTTTGCCCAATCCAGTTTTGGGAGCCGACCAAAACGCTCTGCTCACGGAGCAATCCGCCAGGCGAAAACGTTCGTCAAAGCGGGATACCGATATGTGGTTGATCTGGATTTAGAGAAATTCTTCGACCAGGTCAACCATGATGCTTTGATGTCTCGCATTGCTCGAAAAGTCACCGATAAGGGACTTCTGGCATTGATTGGACGTTACCTGCGAGCAGGGGTAATGGTAGGGGACACGATTGAGCCAACGGTGCTAGGGACACCACAAGGTTCGCCCCTTTCGCCGTTATTGTCCAACATCCTTCTGGATGACCTCGATAAGGAGTTGGAAGATAGAGGACATCGCTTTGTCAGGTATATCGATGACCTAGTAATCCTGGTCAGAAGTAGACGGGCAGGGCGACGGGTAATGCTAAGCATTAGCCACTATCTGACTCAAAAGCTGAAGCTCAAGGTCAATCAACAGAAAAGTCAAGTGGTCAAGATCGAGAAACTAGAGTACTTGGGATTTACATTCCGAGGTATTCGGATTTTCGTCACAAACCAAGCCCTGAAGGACTTCAAACATCGATTGCGAGGATTAACGTCCCGCAGTTGGGGAGTCTCAATGGCAGAACGAATCAAACGATTGAACTGCTACTTACGAGGATGGATGAACTACTTTGGCATCTCCTAACATTACACTCCTATTGAAGAGTTGGATGGGTGGTTGAGGCGACGGATTCGGATGTGCTACTGGAAGCAGTGGCGCAGACCCAGAACGCGCATCACCAACCTGCTCAAACTTGGAACAAGGAAGCGGCAAGTAATTATGACAGGTATTAGTCGTAAAGGCTATTGGCGCTTGTCAAAAACGTTAGCAACGCATACGGGGATGACCAACCAGTGGCTTGAGCAACAGGGATTGCTATCGGTTCGGGGTATGTCAAATAGATTGTGTCAAGGATAAAAGATCAGAATGGAAAGCGCTCGCTAAACTCAATTGCGAAACGGTTTAGAGCAGGCTTCCAATTAGGAATTGGCATGGTCCACTTTTTGGCAATATTTTGAATTGCCAAGTAAATGACTTTCAGGGCAGACTCATCGGTTGGAAAAGCTCGATGATTTTTAATCACCTTCCTGAGGGTCATGTTCATCGATTCGATGGCATTGGTGGTGTAGATTGCTTTACGAATCTCAGGCGGGAAGGCAAAGAAGGGAATAATCCGTTGCCAGTGATTGAGCCAGGACTTGCTAATCGTCGGATATTGCTTGTCCCACTTGTCGGCGAACTCGACTAAGCGCTGCTCTGCCTGGGTTTCTGTACTTGCCGTGTAGATCAGCTTGAGGTCGGCTGCAACCGCCTTGCGGTCTTTGTAGGAGACGTAACTCAGTGAATTTCGCACCCTGTGAACAATGCACAATTGCACCTGGGTTCTAGGAAAGACTGCTTCAATCGCATCAGGAAAGCCTGCCAGTCGATCACAGCAGGCGATGAAGATGTCTTTGAGTCCTCTGTTCTGAAGCTCGGTTAGCACAGTAAGCCAAAATTTGGCAGACTCATTCTGGGTCATCCATATGCCCAACAGTTCTTTGGTGCCCGACAAGTTGACACCTAGTGCCAGGTGAATCGCTTTGTTGGTTACCCCTCCGTCTTGCCTTACTTTGACCACAAGCGCATCAAAATAGACAATCGGGTAAACCGGGTCAAGGGCTCGGTTCTGCCAAAGCTTACGCTCCTGCTCGACCGCATCGGTGACATTGGAGATCAGTCCTGCCGAGACTTCTACACCATATAAGTCTTGCAGTTGAGCCTGAATGTCGCGCACACTCATGCCTCTAGCATAGAGGGACAAGATCTTGTCGTCAAAGCCGTCAAAGCGGCTCTGTCCCTTCTTAACAATGATGGGTTCAAACTCACTATTGCGGTCCCGCGGAACGCTAATTTGAGCCTCCCCAAACTCTCCTTTGATTGTCTTCTGACTGTGTCCATTACGGCGGTTACGAGTCGGCTTGTCTCCGCTTGCAGGCTCCGCCTGTTGCGCTTCCAGATGCGTTTTCATTTCGGCATTCAAGCAGCGTTCCACCAGAGCGGCCGTTAGCTGTTTGAGTATCCCTCCGTCCCCCAGCAGGTCTTCAGGGTTCTCGTAGCCTTTGAGCAGTTCATCCAGTAATTCAGGTCGAAAAGTCATAGTTCGAGTGTCTCAGGTTCAGTAGTTCATTAGATCTCATTTCTGACCTTTGACACAAACATTTATACAATCCCCAAGATAAGCGGCAGCAGATAATCCTTGAACCCTACCAAGATCTTCCAACTGTCCGCTTCATCGACTTGTTCGGCTGCGATCGCTACGTGTTCATTGGTCATCCTCCGATCGCCCGGTGCCATACATAAACTGAGAACGTTCACCCAAATCTTGGCCAACCTTCCACAAATGCATTCCCAATCTAAGTTGGTCAATTTCCCATGCATGCAGGGCTTGATGAACCGCATGATCTTGTTCAATCAGGGCATCCGCAAGCGCGATCGCATTAGCCGCTCCTTTAGAGACGCTGGCTGCTGTGTGGGGGCGAGGAATGAACGCGGCATCACCGACTAATGCAACACGACCAAACGCCATTTGGGGTACCCCTAAATCTAAAATCGCCTGGACAAACGGTTCTTTTGTAGCAGCAACCAGCTTTTGAAAAGGGGGTGCGAGGACTTTATTGGCATACGATCGCATCTCCTGTTCTATCTCTGGAGCCATCATGCCGGGTGGAGTTGAATAGTCGCGACGTTTACCATCTTGGTCGGTGAGAATGCGCGGTAACTCCGTTTTCTCATCATAGTTGACGTACCATACCCAGTTGAAGCGACGGTTTCCTGGCACCAGTGATTCATCCTCGCCGGGAATGACGTATTGCAGAATATGTGAGTTGGGAAATTGATAGAACACAAATCGTTCTGTCATTAGAGCCGCTGTTTCCTGACCAAGATCGGTTTCGTTCACTAACCCACGATAGGCAACATAGCCTGTATAGTGAGGCTCATAGGCGGGCAAGAGTAATCGACGAACGGTTGAGTTTGCGCCATCAGCGCCAATCAACAAATCGCCTGTATCAGAAGAGCCGTCGGCAAAAATGGCAGCCACTTGTTCATCGTTTTGCTCAATTTCTACCAAGTTTTTTCCCTGATGGTAATGCTCAGTTGGAAAGTGTCGCCGCATACTGCCATACAGCAAATTCCAGGAGGTTAAGGTCTGACGCATCGGCATCCGCTGGGCAATGCTGCCATCGCGTTTCAGGTAATATCGCTCGTGCGCTACTACACCTAATGGAGCCTCATAGGCAACTCCTGCCCGTAGAAATGCCTCCACTACATCCGGTTGCAATACGACTCCGCCGCCTCGGCTATCTAACGTGTGGGGCGATCGCTCATAAACATCCACCTGCCACCCGATTGATCGCAGCAAAATACCCGCAAATAATCCGCCTAACGAGCCACCAATAACAATGGCATGATTCTCTGTAGCGTTCATCCGACTTCCTCCAAATACTTATGGACAAACGTGACTGCCATTGCTCCTTCCCCTACGGCTGAAGCCACTCGCTTCACAGAGCCATGTCGCACATCTCCTGCCGCAAAGGAACCAGGAACACTGGTTTCTAGAAAAAATGGATCGCGCTCAAGCGTCCAGCATTCAGGTGGTCGACCATCTTTGAGCAAATCTGGTCCAGTGACTAAGTAGCCTGCCCGATCCCGAATGATGTTTGTATCTTTTGCCCATTCGGTATTTGGCGCACCACCAATGCAAACAAATAACCGTCGCGTGTCAATTGTCTGTACCGGTCGATCTCGATAGTGGGTCACTTCGATCTGCTGCAACGAGATATCCCCTACCAATCCAGTCACCTGCGTCTGAAAAAGTACCTCAATATTGCTTTTTTGGGTGATGCGCTCAACAAGGTACTGCGACAAGCTAGCTGCTAGCGTACTGCCGCGAATCAACATCGTTACTTTTTCGGCATAGCGCGAGAGGTACATAGCAGCTTGACCCGCTGAGTTGCCGCCACCCACAATAAAGATGTGCTCACCACCACACAGAGGTGCTTCACTTGCACCCGCACCGTAAAACAATCCGACATTCAGAAACTGGTCTTCATTCGGAAGATTGAGCCGTCGATACTCAATCCCTGTAGCGCAGATATTGGCATGGGCAATCATTTTGCTGCCATCCGCCATATCTGTATAGATGCGATTGTTTCGAAATTCTGATTTCACGCCTTCGCGCAGCAGCAGCAATTCAATTCCAAATTTGACTGCCTGCTGACGAGCACGTTCGGCTAAATCAGCGCCACTGATGCCTTCAGGAAATCCCATGTAATTCTCGATTAAGGAACTGGCACCTGCTTGCCCACCAATGGCGTGGCGTTCAACTAGAACCGTGCGTAGGCCCTCAGATGCTGCATATACGGCTGCACTTAAGCCAGCAGGGCCAGCACCATAAATCGACAGATCATACTCTCTGAATTTGGGTTGCGTTACCCAACCGAGTCGCTGGGCAATCTCGCGAATGGTTGGATCAAAGAGTTGGGTTCCATCTGGAAATTCAACAACAGGTAAGCGAATATTGTTCAGTGTTGAGAATCCGAGTTCGCGATCGCAGTCCCGATCGCTCGCTAATTCAATCCAGTCAAATTCAACCACGCTCCGGTTGAGAAAATCTCGAATTTCGTAAGCAGATGCTGAATTGGGCTGTCCGTAAAGTTTGACTCTATGGGGATTGGAGGATGAACCTAAGTCATTTGTCATGGTATCTTTGCCGCCGTTTTTGGATTAAACACATTCATGCTTAGGTTCAGGCAGTTGTTAATTCATGGATTGCCTTTTGCAAAGCTGTGAGAAAGACATCAACGGGTTGAGCACCCGATAATACTTCTTTGCCAATGCGAATGTGAGGAACACCATGAATCCCTTGAGCGATCGCCTGACGTTCTAGTCCTCGTACTTCTTGCATCCCCGCATCAGACAACAGGAATGCTTTTGCTGTTTTTACATCTATTCCGACTTCAGCCGCCAGATTGGCTAAAACATCAAGCTCAACAATGTTTTTTCCTTCTGTGAAATACGCCTTCAGAATGCGTTCTGCCATCACGATTGCTTTATCTTGCTGTTCAGCAAACCAGGTTAAGCGATGTGCTTTCAGGGTGTTGGGCGTAATTGTCATTAAGTCATAGCGAAACTCAATGTCATCATCCTGAGTAGCTTGCATCGTTTTCCCATCCAATTGTTGCGAGTATTCCCAACTGCCAAATTTATTGGAGCGGTAGGTTTTGCGATCCATCCCCATTTCTGGCATCTCTGGATTCAACTCAAACGGTTGCCAAACGCGCTGAATTTCGATTGCAGGTTTGATTTGAGCAATTGCTTTGTTCAGTCGAGTTTCTGCGATTAAACACCAGGGACAAATGAAATCTGAAGTAATTTTGATCGTTAATGTCATGGTGAATTCTGCAATTGATGACTCTTTCAACATAACCTCACTCACAGAAGATGTTAATCTATTCTCAGCGCCAAGCACTTTTGCGTTTTGTGCAAAGATAAACTCAAAATGGATCAATTCGCTGCCATGCAAGCCTTTGCCAAAGTGGTTGAAACAGGTGGTTTTTCAGAAGCATCTCGGCAGCTAGGCGTTGCCGTTTCTTCGGTTACACGCCAAGTCAATGCTTTAGAAAACCTACTGCACACTCAGCTATTCAACCGCTCGACTCGCAGCGTTACACTCACCCCTCAAGGGCGCAAATACTACGACAAAGTAGTGCAGATTCTTCAAGATGTCGAAGCTGCTAATCTGTCGGTTGCAGAGCAGGATGAAGTGCCAAGAGGATTGGTGCGGGTAAGTTTGCCTGCGGCATTTGGGCGACTTCATGTTGCGCCCATCATTGGAGATTTCTTAGAGCAACATCCTGAAATGCAACTTGATCTCAATCTGAGTGATGCATTGTCCAACCCCGTCGAAGACGAACTTGATGTAGTAATTCGTTTGGGGAATCTCGATCGATCTGGTGCCACTTGGCTAGTTCGCAAACTCGCTTCCTATCAGCGCCAAGTGTGCGGTAGCCCAATCTATTTCCAACAGCATGGCAAACCTAATCACCCTGATGATTTAGCCCGCTATAATTGCTTGCGCTTTAGTTACTCCACAGGGCATGAAATCTGGCGGTTTAAACGAGACCAAGAAATTTGTGAAGTTAAGGTGAATGGTTCACTGGTTGCTAATCATTCGGAAGTTCTGCGACAGGTTTGTTCCGATGGGGTTGGTATCATACTCATGCCAACCTGGTTAATTGGTGAAGATATTCGGACCGGTAGATTAGAAGCTGTCTTGAGCGATTTTCAGTTCTATCCTCAAGCCGATATGGACATGGGAATTTATGCACTTTACCTGCCCAATCGTCGTCATTCCCTGCGAGTCCAAACGTTCGTTGATTTCTTGGCACAACGGTTAAGATATCTAGCTGATTCAAACTGATCCAACAGAGATCTGAGCGGTCACCTCCCATAGACAACTTTTAGGTTGCACTCCGACAGATAAACTAAGCAGTCGAACGCCCCCGTTCACCCGCCGCTAGTAACCTTTCGGACTCACCAGTCAACCTGATACAGTCGGTGTGCAACAGGATTTATGGGTAGACAGGAAGTTAAGTGAGGCAAAGGACACAATTGTATCCATCAAGGCTTATAAGACAGCTTTAATGTTCTCTCGTAAGGCAGGAATTACTCCAGGGGGTGAACCAAGGGGTGAGACTCTACCCAAGGATGTAGACCATTGTACGGAGATGTACTTAGATTAAATATGCAAGCCTACCTGTTGCTCACTCTACGGACTGAGCGCAGCCAAGACTTAAAAAGAAATCGTATGACTGATGGAACTCCAAATAGAGAGCCAAAACCCGAATACCGAGTTTTCTATCGTGGGTATGGTTTAAAGGTTACTCAAGATCAAAAGTTGAAAGTTTGGACGCTTAGCTACAGCTTAAAAGACTACCCCCCTGTAATTTCCAAACTTAAGTGGAAGAACGTTAAAGAAGCGATTGATCACGGCAAAAGGATGATTGATTCTTTGTTAGGCAAGCAAGACCATTAGTCCTTATTTCAGACTCAAACTGGCACAAGCAACTCTCACAGAGGAGTTTAACTTACTGCCCCGACTAGTAAAACGCTTAGCAGACGGAGCGATCGCCCCTCTCCATCTGGGCACTCTGACGACATTGTTAAGGTGCCTTTGCTATGAACATCCGATGGAAACGAATTTTAATTCCATGCGCGATCGCCGCTGTCTTGATATTGGGCATTCCCTACGCTGGCATTCAGTACTTTAAGAGCCAGGGCATCTGGTACGACAGCGAGGGGAACCCACACGCGGATATCTGGGTTGAAGAGTAGGGGCGATCGCCAACAGTTCTGCATTTGCATCACTCAACGGCTTAATTCGTTCTTGGATTGTCTTTTTGCCAACGTTCCATCTTGTCTGCAATTTTTAGCGCATATTCCAGTGTATGAATTTCAGCCCCAAATTTGCTGACACACTCTTCATCGGCTCGCCAGATGTGCTCAAAAATCTGATCCTTGATGTCTTTGGATAGGATTGTGGCATCACTAAGCAAGTCTTCAATGATGTCCATGAAGGTATTCCACTGTATGTACTCAACGGGGAACAGAAGCTGAAGTGGGATCATTGTCTTGTCTTCTAGTTCGTCCCACATACCTGATTCCGCCTCTTCTTGGCTTGCCTCATTTGCTTTAAGTTTGCGGACGAGGGCTGCTGCTAGTGCCTTTACATCATGTTGGGTAAGTTGCTGGACTTCTGCGTTGAAAGCGTCTGTCATTGGTTGTTCCTCATTGGTTAAGCGGCGATCGCTCTCTTCCTGCCCTGAAAGGGAGGCGCTACTGATGCTGGGTGACGGGGAAATCTAAGCGGCAGTTACCTAGCCTGTATTCCTGTCATTAAGCCAGTCAGTACTGTAACCGTTGTGTCTTGCAAAATTCCTAAGAGTTGCTCCCGAAATTGCACAGCCTCGTTCATTCACCCAAGCGTGATAGGCATCATGGATAGACTCTTTGATTATGAGTATGTTGTTCTCATCTGCTGCAAGATCGGGTCTTTCGGATTCACCTATTATGTGGTGAGCATGTTTTCTGCCATCGTTGCCAAATTGTTCTCTGCAAAGCTGACAGAACCTATGCCTCCTTTTAAGCCTTGCAATGGTTAATGCTCTTGACCTAACTTGATCGTTTCCTATAGTTTGGGCTTGAAGTGCAAGTTGAGGATTGGAGCCGACAATGTAAGCAAGCAAAGTTAAACTTGCACGGTATTCAAGCGCTCTGCTGGATTTATCTACAGCAAGTTTCTCAAGTAGTGTGTAAATTCCAATAGGGGCGATCGCTTCTGGTATCTCCAATGTATCTACTAAAAACGGTCGAACAATATCTCTATAAGCGTTAATAATGTTTTTTGCACTCTGTCTGCTATTAGTTAGCAACACTCCATGAAGTTCATTCAGGGGAATATATGCCGCACCGTTTCTAATGATTAGTTTGTTTGCTAAAGAATTGAATTTAGCAACTTGTCCAGCAGTTAATGTGACCTGAAGCGCAACTTCATTGTCTTGACTGAGAGATATTTTGGGCATTTTTCTAGACACCCAGCCCGCCATTCATTTTTACCAGAGCCATCATCTGCTCATGAAGGCGATTAACGTTAGCCATTTGCTCATCTGTACCACCACTATCAGGGTGATACTGTTGAGCCAGTTTTTTGTAGACAGACTTTGCGGCAGATTCGCATTCTGTTGCATCTTCTGCTATGTCAAAGTCTTCAAATTTTGAACGATCAAAATTGCGGTCTAATAACCAAAACCCAATCTCATCAAAGTCAGACGGTTGAACTACAGATTTCTTGAGAGCTTCAATTTCTTGCTTCAAAGATTCAACGAGTTCGTTCAAAGCTTTTACCTGAGTTTTAAGTTGCTCCGGGGAAGGCTCATTCAGTTTCTGTGCTAAGGTCTCCCACCCTCGCGCTTTTATGCCAGGGAAGGCTTTTCTAGCATCTTGAAAGCTTTTGAATTGTTTTTTAAGTTCTGCTTCGGTATACATGCTTTGGTTATTGCTAGTCATACGTTACTTGACTACGTAGATTTCTTTCTAAGCTGCCCTTATTTTTTGAAATTTTACCTAAAGTAGCGATGAAAAACCGTGAAAGAGATATGAATCTCCTCAAAGCCAGCGCTGCAATTGAGCGATCGCAGCTATCAACGGTTAAATTTCAACTTGAGACAATGCGGATGAACTAACCTCTCATCCCCCATGACAAAAACATCCACTGATACCGTCCGGTGTTACTTGAAAGAGATCGGACGGTTTCGCCTTTTAAGTGCAGAGAAAGAGTTGACATTGGCTAGGCAGATTCAGGTAGGGCTAGCAGAACGGGAGAAGGAGCCAGCAGAGCAAGACTAGGCAGCAATTCACAGGGGCGATCGCGCCAAACGTCGAGTGATTGGGACAAACCTGCGTCTGGTCGTCTCCATTGCCAAGAAGTATCAGAATCGAGGTTTGGAATTGCTGGATTCGATTCAGGAAGACAGTCTAGGGCTTGACCGGGCTACTGAGAAGTTTGACCCTATCAAACGTGAGTTCGGGATAAGAAATCATTAGAACCCCTGATTTTTCGTACCTCGTTTCATTGCAGTGAATCAAGCTATTGTCAACAAAGCCCATAAATGCAAGTATTCTCAATAAATAGCCTTATTGAAAAGGGGTTACAGCACTACCCTTTGGTTAAAGCTTTTTGTATCAAGCTTCACAGCGTTTGGCTTAACCCGAACTCACGTTATCAAAGGGTTTAAGTTCAGCACCTACGCTTATTGGTGGATTCGGCAGGCAGTGACGCGGGCGACCGCCAGATCATCGAACAGTGCTGAGGCATTGGCAGCGTGGATGGCTGCAAGCCATCGTTGGGTAAGGTTGCTCGGTCGGTCAAGCTGCTGGAAGCCTCTTTTCGGAAGTTATCGGAAGTTATATGAGGGAATTCCTCAACCACTTCCTTTCCCACGATGATCCTCAAGCCGTATCCGATCCTTTTCAAGTGTCCGTAAAGGCGACAAAAAACTGAATTTCTCCGACAAGACCGACATCTTTCCAATTTAAGTCGGCTTCATCCGCCTTAAATTGCGGTTGTTCTGCTCTCTCAACCTGTGAAAACCCTGATATGAAAGGTGTGAAAGCGATCCGACAGAAAGTCGGAAGTTGGAGGAAAGTGCAATACGCAACTGGCAGATCACTAAGAACAGACATTTCAAGGCACCGAAGAAAGCCTGTCCAACTTAGGGGATTGGTTTTGGCGCTACTTAACTTCAGCTAAAACATTTAGTTCTGCAATTCTCGGAAACTCATCCCATGTACGCCCATCTAATTCTCTCCCAAACTTCTTCTTACGCACTCCACCCCACTGTTTGAAGAAGAAGGGTACTTCAGCTTCAACACATTGATCTCTGATGTTCCTGACCCACTCAATATCCATAGGGCGAGCACCAGGACCTGATTCTCCACCAACAATAATCCAATTCAAACCATCTAGAGGAATTTTCAGTGAGCCAAGCAATGGTTCGCATGACAAGAAGCGAACTTTAGCTGGAACTTCTTTTAGGGCCTCAGCTCTCCACATCCAAGCTTGGGACTCGACACTAACTCCAACCCAGACATTGCGAGGAAAATTCTTAATTTGCCTGGCTATTTCAACTAATCGCTCTGGACGTTTTGTTAATACCTGAAATTGATGCCAATCAGCCTTCGACATCGCAAGGAATACTTCATGAATAAAATCGTCTGGAATATCTTGATGAAACAAATCGCTCATCGAGTTTACGAATATTAAACGAGGCTTTTTCCAGGAAGATGGCAGCTTTAATCTTTCAGGCCATAGTTTAATATCAAATCCTTGTTCATAAGGATGTCCAGGAACACCTCGAAAGCGTTCTGCAAAACGCTCTGCATAACAGTGGAAGCAGCCAGGGCTAACTTTTTGGCATCCAGTTGTAGGATTCCAAGTAGCTTCAGTCCATTCTATTGTTGAATTTGTACTCATCTTCTTATCCCCTACCAAGAATATCTTATGCAATCTTTATTGCTGTAGCTGAGCCTTTTGGATTTGCGGAAGCAAAACATAAAAGATACAGAGGATTATTTTTAGAATTGAGTAACATCCTTGGATTGTTAGCAACCCCTTGAAAAATACTAGAAAAACGTTCATTTAGGTATTGGCTAATCCGTTCAAAATTGGCAGTTTTTCTGGTATGAGTTTGCTGCCCGTAACCCATAACTTCCGAAATAAAGTTTGGCTCTTCAATATACGTTTCGTAAAATAATTCATACCAGTCTGATGTACCAAGAACTGTGTCTATTCTACAACGATTTGCTTCGCTAATTCTTCCATTGTTTTTAAGTAGTCTGTTAAGGGCTATGCCAATTGGAAAAAGATACCAAAGATCAATTGCTTTTGTTTTGGCAACAACTTCAATGGTTTTCCAGGAAACATGCATTCCGTAAGGATCTAGAAAAAGTACGGCACGAACGCCATCCTTCATCCATTGGTACTCATGACAAATTTCTTGAATAAGAGCATTTGCATCTGAGTTCTTAAATATAATTTTCTGTTCAGGATACTCTAATTTCAGTTTTTGAAGCTCTGAGAATCTTGGCTTACTTTTCTCTATAAATAAATATTTTGTAAAAGTCGGTTCAACTTTCAATGCAATTCGAGCAGAGCCGTCCAATTGCTGCTTAAGTTTGCTTGAGGAAGTTTCGGGTTGCTCAGAACTCGATCCATCAGCAAGAAGGTCGAGTAAGCTTGGTTGTTGACTTTGTTCATCTTCATCCTCATTCTGTTTTAGAGTTAACCAACCTGTTCCTGCAAAAGCATCAATATACATATACTCACTGAAATGCTTGCTCATAATTTTTGTATATGCATGTAAGTACTTATCCAAACACCTTAGTTTCTGAGTTGTCCAATCGCCGCCAAATGAATGCTTAATCATTCTCAATTAACCTCAGTGGCTATTTTGTTGTTACTGTTATAGCCTCTAAGAATTGTAGGTTGTTAATAGAAGGTTGATTGTCTAATATCTGCTCGGAAGGAAAAATACACCCTTCACCGCCAAAAACGTAAGCTTGTCCACTATCTCTTTTCACACTGGCAACAACAAAGTCTGCTGCCTAACCAATTTAAGCAAGTCAAGTTACTGTTCAGGAAGGTCAGTTAATCTGGTTTTCAATACTCCTCATATTGAGCGCTTGACAGCAGAAGTCAGGCGCTCTTTTTGATGCCTGAAAACTCTGATTCGCCTAGCTGATGGAGTTACTTAAAACCTGTCAGTAACTCGAATCCTAAAACACTTGATTGCTGCTGACACTACTAAAAAAGCTGGTGAGGATAGGGGCATCACAAGCAAACGAGGCACTGAGATGACTACCAACTACACGGTTCAACAACTTGAAGCGATGACCACCGAAGAACTGACCAAGCTTGTTTCTGATCTGTGTTTATCGACCCAAGGCGATCGCCGCTTCCTGATTGAGAACGTGTTGTTAGGTCAACGCTTCCCGGATTACATCCAGCAGCTAAAAGCTGAGCGCCAACGTGCTAACTGATGACCGCTTGACTGCTAACTGACTAGACATTAATCGAGGCAAAACAATGACTACCACCTACACTCGCGACCAACTGACCACCCGTGAAATGACCAAACCCAAACTCCAGAACATTGCTGCTGGACTGGAGATTGAGTTTGAACAGAGCGACACGAAAGCGCAGTTGAAGGATGACGAAATTACTTGTCAATGCATATTATTAAATTAGTCTAGTCATCATAAACGGGGCTTTAAACATTTCCCCTCACTCTTTCTAGCTACTTAGAATCTACTGCAGTAGGTGAGTGTGCTAAAGCTGCGGTGCCTTGATCAGAATCAACCTCAAACAGACATTCACCAACTGGAGAACTTATTCCTATGCCCCAAGCTCAAACTATTGAAACATCTTCCGACTCGACACTCTCGAAACTACTGGAGGCAGATGCAGCGCTAGTAGCCGAAGTCGCCGCACTCACCGCTCAGCTAGAGGCAATTGGACAGAAGCGCCAGGGCTTGCAAACGGTGATTGAATTGTTTAGTTCGACAGACTCTTCCTCTGTAGAGTCACCATCTGCGCTGGAAGAGCAATCTAAACCTGCATCCCCTGCGCCCCCAGCAGCAGACCCATTAATTGCAGCTTCTGATGCTGAGACAGCGGGTTCAAAAGAACAGGTTGCCAAAGGAACTAAGACTCCTGCTAAGGGACGTAATGCTAAAACGACGAGAAAATTGAAGTCCGATGAGCCTGCTAAGGGCTGGCAGCACTACATCCGCAAAGAGTTTGCGAAGTTGTCTCTCCCTCGAGCGGTGGCAAGTGTAATGCAAAGTCAACCGGAGGCAGTTTTAGGTGTTCCAGAGATCGTGAACACACTTTTTGTCGATGCGACTCCTCAAGCAGCTCGCAATGACGCTCGTAACCGAGTTTCGAATGTTCTTTCGATTGGCTTAAAGAACGACCAGTGGTATTGGGCTAAGAAGGGGCAATACAGCCTCTCACGGGAGGTAGCCGAAGCGAGCGTCGCCTCGTAAAGCAGTACCTTCACACCAAAGTTGACCTCACCATTAGCACAACTAGCTGATGTGCTGATGGTGAGCAAAGCCTGGAAGGGCAAAACCTCAACCCAGAGAAGCTTTTTCCTAGCGGGCTCTGGGAAGAATCAAACGATGAAGCTCCATCACCTTGCGTCAGCAGAGGGTGGAGCTTCATGCTAATCATAGAGAAAAGTTGTTCGCCTAATCAGAAATTCAGTCAGAATAAAAGAGTTCTCAACTATTCAAGTGAAGGATGAGACGGTTGTGTCGCAAAAACTAGTGGGTGGTAAGGTACATAGAACTAACCTTGCCTTCTCTTCCTTTGATGTCTACCCCTGCTTCATTGAAATGGCGGCACTTTTTGCCTCAAATCATCCTGCTTAACGTCCGATGGTATTGTCGTTACGCCTTGAGCTACCGGGATCTCGAAGAGATGATGCAGGAACGGGGGGTGGAGGTAGACCATTCGACGCTCAATCGTTGGGTTTTGAAGTACGCCCCAGAACTGGACAAACGCATCCGACCTCACTTGAAGCCGACAAACGACTCGTGGAGAACTGACGAGACTTACCTCAAAATCAAGGGTGAGTGGAAATATCTGAACCCGTGCTGTCGATTCGGAGGGGAATACTCTGGACTTTATGCTAAGCGCCAAGCGGGATGGCAAGGCAGCAGCCCGATTTTTCCGCAAGGTGCTCAAAGCACAGCACACTAGGACTCCACGAGTTATTACAGTAGACAAGAATGCGGCTTACTCAGTGGCAATAGAAGCGCTCAAAGAAGATGAGACGCTGGCTGAAACAACCGAATTACGGCAAGTGAAATACTCCAATAACGTCGTTGAACAGGACCACAGAAATATCAAGCGAATTACTAGACCGATGATGGGGTTTAAGTCGTTCAATAGTGCGAGAAGAACTTTGAGGGGAATCGAAGCGATGAGTATGATTCGCAAAGGACAAGTAAAAGGAGTCAAACCAGGGGACAGTGTGTCTGGAGTGAAATTTATCGAAGCGATTTTTGGAATTGCTACTTAAGGCAATGAAAACATGTCTCGTGTCAACTACCTTGCTCGATTATCTAAATTCACCTTGTCTGGTTAAGGACAACCCAAATGAATTGTCGCGCTAGAGTGACAACTACTAATCGGCACTACAAAGCGAGACTAGATTTGGACTAAAAGTGGACTGTCGTGTTCACACGACAGCCCGTTCAACCCCAGTTAAATCGTGAATCAGTAACGCCAGAAGTATGATACTGACGTAGCCTAGTTGCTCTCCTGAGCAACTAGGCAAAGCGTACATTGCAGATCGCACCGTTAAAAGCTACGTCGGTTGAGCCCGTTCTAGTGCAGATTGCTTGCGAAAGCTCTGGGCTTGAATGTCAATAATGAGAGCATGATGCACTAATCGGTCTACCGCAGCGACCGTCATGGTGGAGTCAGAAAAGATCGCATCCCATTGACTAAACGGCTGGTTCGCTGTGACCAGCAAACTCCTGCGCTCATAACGATGAGCAATGAGTTCAAATAGCACACCCGTTTCCGCCTCACTCTTTTTGACATAGCCTAAATCATCAACGATCAGTAGATCGAAGCGGTCTAGTTTTGTGAGGGTTGCTGACAATTGCAATTGCAGTTTGGCATATTGCAACTGCTGGACTAGGGTAGTGGCTGAGAAAAATTTAGCTCGCTTACCGCACTCAATCGCACTTCGCCCCAGTGCTGCTGCAAGATGCGTTTTGCCAACGCCACTTGGACCCAGCAAAATCAGGTTCTCGGCTCGCTCTAACCAACCAGCATCTTGGCTTAATTGTACCAGGGGAGTTGGGTTGAGACGAGGACAGTGCTCAAAGTTGAAGGTGGTAAAGCTTTTTCCGGTTGGCAGCTGTGCTTCTGCTAGAGCTCGCTGCAATCTCACTTGTAACTTTCTGTCCGCCTCTAATTGACACAGTGCTAGCAAGAACTGAGCGTACGACCAATTCTCCTGAATCGCTTTGGCTTCCAGGCTTTGCCAGTGGCTGAGCATATGGGACAAACGCAGTTGTTTGAGCAGTAGGCTCAGACTCTGATAAGGGTTGCTCGCACACAGATGAGGGGTTGGTGTCGTTGGTGGAGGGGGTGGAACTAAGGAGTTGGTCATACTCGGATAACTCGTGTTGCTGAACATTAACGGCGGGCAGTGCAGGGGAGGAGAGCAACTGGAAGTGCTGCTGTAAGCGGACGAGTGTTAAACTGTCCTGCTGCAATTGCACCTCAAGGTAGTCTGCAACTGCCGTCTCCTTATCCTGAGTGGCGGCAATGTAGAGGGCTTCCACCATGACTTTGGCAGCACTATCAGCATCAAACTGCACGCTCATCTGTTGCCAGAGACCTCGCCATTGCTCGGTGGGTAAAATTTCCTGCTGCCAGGTGCAATATAAAAAGGCTCTGGGTTTACGGCGCAGTCCTTCAATGATATGGCGATAGTTGATGCAGCGGGCACGGCGATGGGTACCGCTACTAGCACCTCGGACACGAGCAAGCTCAATGACTTGTTGTTTGCCGACAAATCCGACCAGGCGGTCATGGTAGAGATGCACGGTGAGTTGTCGTCCAATCAGTCGTGACGGCACACTATAGAGAACACAGCGCACCTCAATGGTGCTATAACAACTGACCTTGACTAAGGCTTCCTCATAATCAGCAAAGCGATACTTGGGTAATGGTTGCAGGTGGTGTTTCTCGTCCTCAAACTTAGTTGTGCATTTGGCGTTAATCGTGGCTATAACCTGCTCGATGAACCTCTGATAGCATTGCACCGACTCAAAATCAAAACTGCCACGCAAATACAACTGTTGCACTAACCGGCGCTTGAAGTGTCCATGTGGCGATTCAATCGAGCCATTCTCATGGGCAAGACCTGTGTTGTTGCGCGTCGGTCGCATCCGATAGTGCTCACACAACTCGTCATAAAAGCGAGTTAACGGCTTGTAGCGCTTACCTGCCATGTTGCGATACGCGGCACTCAAAGAGTCGGTGCGATGCAACTTTGGTGCTCCTCCACAGGCGTTAAGAGCATTCTGCAATCCTTCCGACAAGCCGATAAAGCTTTCCCCGCCTTGAATGACCTGCACATACTGCCAGCCGCTGTACGCTAAGCGGTAGTGGTAGAGGATGTGCTCAAACGGCTTGCCATCGACCGTAATCTCGACCCCCTTCAACTCGGTGAAGTCGGACAATCCCATTTCTCCAGGTTCATGTCGCAACTGGAACATTACATCCTTGGGGTCACCATATAGCGTTTTCCAGGTTTCTACCCGCCGCTGCAAAGTTCGCAAGCTTTGCTCATACTGCCCTGGATATTTGTTAATGAGATACTCGTATAAGGTCGTTGGCTCTAAGCGGGGTTCCCGCTTGAGCATTGGTTCTAGTTCACTCTCCCACACCCCGGCAAGTGGGTCGGGGCGCGTCCGCCACTCGCGCTCTGGTCCGTACTTCGGTTGATGCTCTCCCTGTTCTATCCGTCTACCACTCCGCTCGCTAAAGCCAGCGATGGCAGCTGATGCTTGCTGCGTGCACCCTTGTTCCCTTGCTCGCATATACACTTGAACCTGATAGGTTTGAATATATGTACCTGGCACTGGTAGCTCTCCCTGTAAACCCTTGGGAGTTCTCTAGTGCTTTTTTTACGGTTTGACCAGCCCCCCACCTTCAATGCAGGTTGACCTTGCGATCTAACCTTGGGTTGCGATCTGATAACCGGTCAAGTCATTGCTTTTCGATCCAGCCAAGGTTATTGTCGCCGAACAAAAACAATACCAATCGCTTGTCCTTTATAAGTTTTTGCGACACAACCTTCTGATTTAGCTAATAGGATAAACAAGTGCGCCTTGACCTGGATTGACGGACGATAGAGTCTCCTAAACGGGATAGTAATTACTCACTTCACCACTGTCATAACCGTCCTAGTCCAGAACCAAGCTTCCGTACGAGCCAAATGCATCAGTGAGGGGTCGGTCTTAACTGTCAAGGCACGGCACAAGTTTAGGGGATAGCGACTTCACAACTCTGTTTCTTTCGTACATAAGGAGCAGAATGGCTCTTGGGCAGCTTCTGTCACTCTGAAAGGAGGATAAATTCTTGTGCTGTTGATGTACGGTTTAGCTTAATTCATCCAGTCTGGTATCAACGAATTTACCTCGTTTCAGCTATTCTTTAGCCAGAGTGACAGCAGAGGGATATACAGTGGTTTAGAATGGCGTTGCAGAATGGAGGTATGAATTAGGGGAAATTTCGATGCAGTGTCCTGAATGCGGTTCCACTCACATCCGTAAGAACGGGAAAAGAAGAGGTAAGCAAAATCACATTTG
>NZ_JACJOV010000087.1:0-6233 GCF_014695745.1 Leptolyngbya sp. FACHB-671
TTTGAGCAATTCATCCAGTAATTCAGGTCGAAAAGTCATAGTCCCAATGTCTCAGGTTCAGTAGTTCATTAGATCTCATTTCTGACCTTTGACACAATCTAATTTACAATCCCGCTGCATTCTAGCCCCTAGCTCCCAGTCCCTAGCTCCCAACCCCTACCTGTCGTCTTCCCCTGGAAAGATTAACCAGGTGGATGAAGTGCGAGCGCCTAATTTTTACCTAAACTGCACTTAAATGGCTTCACAGGAAGTCATTTGCCAATTCTGGCGGTCAGCCAGTATTCTGCTTAAGGCTTCTCTTTTGCCGCTAAACATCTGGACTGAAAGATATACAACATGCGATTTTCTCTTTCTCTTCTTGCTGTAAGTGTTGGCACCATCATTGCTCTCAGTCCCCTGCACTCAGCTTCTGCTCAGTCTCCTGCACGTCTTGGTGGACTTGACGGCAAGGATGAGGTTGAGCACGAAAATTCGATTGGGGCGATCGCAACGACTTTAGACTCTGCTGCAACCGTCGAAGTTGCTCAAGCTGACGAAGCGGCCCAGCCTGAAAATGACTCCGAGTCAGAAGCCATTGTTGTAGAAACAGAGCCAGCCGCAGAAACAGAGCCAACCGCAGCAAGCGATCAATCTAACGCTGATGCTGATGCCGAGTCAGCGGAGCCGACGGAGCAACCTGGCAATGCAGAGGAACCTAGCAATGCATCTACCTCCCCGGATGATGCTTCTGCCGATGAGTCAGAAAGAGAGATAACGCCAGAAACATCGTCAGAAACGGCATCAGAAGAAGTATCAGAGCAACTATCCCAAGATCTACCAGCAGGAGATGAGACTGAGGAAACATCGCCCGCCCCATCCCTAGACTCCTCTGACGAAGCTGCCCCCCCAGAAGATGAAGCAGAGGTAGATGACGAGGCAGAAGCAGAAGCGGAAGCAGAGGCAGAAACAGCCGATGAAAACTTGATTCAGGCGGCACCAGAATACCTTAATCCCAGCCCCAATCCACTTCAGTTTCCGACTCAACCTGAAGAGGTAGAAATTGTTGGAACTCAGCCCATTACCTTAGAACAAGCAATTGATCTGGCCGTTCGTAACAACCGTGAGCTTCAGGTGTCCAGGCTAGAACTAGAGCGGGCACAGGCAGCTTTGCGGGAGGTACAGGCAAACAATCTACCCACAGTAGATTTAAATTCAAATCTGACTTTCCAGGAAAACACGCAGCAGCAAGATTCAGGGGCATTACAGGATTTTCTGGATCAGCTTCAGGGAGGTCAAGGTGGCAGCGGACAATCAGACGAGGATGATGTCAACGTCGTCCTGGGAGGTGCGGTAGAACTCAACTACACGCTGTTTACTGGAGGTCGGCGACCGGCTTTGATTGAGGCAGCTGAGGGACAGGTTCGTTTTCAGGAACTGCAGGTCGAAGCCCAGGAAGAGCAGCTGCGTCTAGATGTCATTAATAACTACTACGACTTGCAAGAAACAGATGAGCAAGTGCGAATTCAAGAGTCAGCACTAGAACAGGCGTTGCAGAGTTTGCGCGATGCCGAGGCACTGGAGCGAGCAGGGGTAGGAACGCGGTTTGACGTGCTGCAAGCCCAAGTGGACGTGGCAAATGCTAGACAGCAGCTTACCCAAGCCCTCAGCCAACGCCAGATTGCCCGTCGTCAAATCGTCCAAACGCTGAGCTTGGCTCAGTCGGTAGAGGTGGCAGCAGCCGATCCCGTGGAGGTGGCAGACCTGTGGGATCTGAGCCTCGAAGAAACAATCGTCTTAGCAATCAGAAATCGGGCTGAGCTAGAGCAACAGCTTGTGCAGCGCGAAGTTAGTGACGCTCAACGACGGGCTGCTTTGGCTCAGTTGAGACCTCAGATTGGTTTGTTTGCGAGCTATAACGTGCAGGACACCTTAAACGAGGATCAAACCGTACAAGACAATTATCAGTTTGGCGCTCAGTTCAATCTGAGTTTGTTTGATGGAGGCGCTGCCAGGGCGCAAGCAGCTCAGGAAGAGGCCAATATTGCGATCGCCGAAACCAATTTTGCAGCGCAGCGCAACCAGATTCGATTTGATGTAGAAAGCGCTTACTCTAATCTGCAAGCTAACTTCGAGAACATTCAAACTGCGTCCTTAGCCCTGGAACAGGCAAGGGAAGCCCTGCGACTGGCAAGACTGCGATTCCAAGCGGGTGTAGGGACTCAAACAGACGTATTAATCGCGCAATCTGACTTAACCGAGGCAGAATTTAACCGAGTACAAGCGATTTTAGGTTATAACCGCTCTTTGGCAGAGTTACAGCGTTCTGTGAGCAACTTCCCCTACGCAGGGGTGATTCCAGAACCTTCGCCGCAGGTGCAATAGGAGGAAGAAAGGATGAAAGAGGAAATGTCTTTCTTCTCGCCCTAATCCCCTCCCTTCGGTATAATCTGCTACACCTGGCACTCAGCTACTGGTGGCAAGATTGTCGCATCGGTAGGAGCGTTACCCCTGCTGGCAACCCAATTTGCACCAGTCTTTTCGCCGCATTCTGCTTGGCACTGTCTTTTTTGTTATTACCATTGTTGTGGCGATCGCAGGTTACACGATCGCCGGTTGGGCATTGCTCGATGCCGTTTACATGGTGGTCATTACCATTTTCGGAGTCGGGTATGGTGAAGTTCGCCCAATTGAATCCCCGGCACTCAAGATTTTTACCATTCTAGTGATCATTGCAGGGACTTCGTCAGCAGTTTACATGGTAGGAGGGTTTGTCCAGATGGTCACTGAGGGAGAAATCAACCGCGCTCTGGACGCTCGGCGGATAGCAAAAGGAATTGATACCTTACAACAGCATGTGATCATCTGTGGTTTTGGTCGGATTGGGCAGATTCTGGCAAAGAAGATGATGGAATCGGGTCAACCTTTTGTGATCATCGATAACAATAGCGATCGCCTTGCCAAAGCCGAAGCAATGGGTTATCTAGTTCGCATTGGCAATGCTACCGATGAAACCATTCTACAGGCTGTCGGAATCTTGAGAGCCAAAGTATTGGCTACTGCATTACCAGATGATGCGTCTAATGTATTTATTACATTAACGGCACGAGAAATGAACCCTAACCTGGTAATCATTGCGCGGGGTGAATTTCCCACCACTGAAAAAAAGCTGCGATTGGCAGGAGCTGATCACGTAGTGTTGCCTGCTACAATCGGCGCTTTGCGAATGGCGCACATGATCACTCATCCAGCCTCAATCGACTTTCTCGATCAAAACGACGGTCGCAGTACATTAAGTGAACTGTTAGCAGAAATTGATGTCCAGCTTGATGAGTTGGTAGTTCCTAAAGACTCACCTCTAGTCGGTGGCATGGTGAGTGACATTGAGGTGCGCGGCAGAGGCACTTTTATTGTGGTAGCGCTACGTCGAAGCGATGGCAGTACGTTTGTCCACCCCAACCACAGCACGGTAATTCAGGAAGGCGATACGGTGATTCTGATGGGACATCGGGGCGATATTCCCAAGTTTGCCGAACACTATGCGCTCAAGCGGCAACTGCGCTATCGAGGGACCCTGCATTAAGCTCATATGGATTCGTTCTCCCCAAAGTTTATTCCTAAGATAGACGCACGGTCTGGCGATCGCCTTTACCTTTGTAGCATTGAGCTTTGGCTCAAGTAATTAACCTAGCGACCGCTAACCTCACCTCTTTATAAACTCATTTCTAAACTTTGGGAAAATCTTATGCAACTCCAAGTTGAATGTAATGATCGGGTTGGCAAGCAACAAGTTTGCCGAACATGCGATCGCGTTTTCAAAATGCAGGCAGCAAAAGTAATCATCTGCGACGACCAAGGAGAAAACTGTGGCGCTGTTTGCCCCACCTGCATTGGTAGAGGATATGGTTGGCTCAGTAGTCAGTTTGAACAATTGACAACCCCTCACAAGAAATCGGTTACCGCAGTACTTACACCGGTCACTGGGATAGACAGGGCACTCACTCATACAAAATCTGCCTAAACACCCAATTGATCGTGTATCACACCACGTACATCCTTATTGGAGGAACATCTTTCAAGGCGATCGCTACCATTGCGATGCTGATCCTCACCCGATAACCAGGCTGACTAATCCAATATATCGAGTTGGAACTCTTACCGTGCAAGAGTTTCAACTCGATATATTAGATCTACTACAGTGAGCGATATTAGACGATTCCGAGGATTTGAAGATGGTTAGTCGATCGTCCTACTCCCAAATCAGTTCGGCTTATAATTACCTGCCACCGCTTTAAAGTGGCGATCGCCTAACTCGTCCTGAGAGCGGTTGCTTCACAGTTCCCCAAAGGGGTAATCGACACAGGCAGCAAAAAGCAAGCCTATCGTCGCAATGGAGTATTGGGATATATCATCTGGGAAGCATTTGAGAATCAACTGGAGTGGTTCCAATCGGTAGATGGAGATTATCAGCAACTCATGCCTGATACAGATGGGATCATTCGCAGTCAAATGTTTCCAGGTTTGTGGTTGGCAGTCGAGGCACTATTGAATAACTAGATGGCACGAGTGTTAGAAGTGGTGCAAGTGGGATTAAACTCACCGGAATATTCAGCGTTTGTAGAGCAGCTGAAGCAAGGATCAATGACTGGAGTTCTAGGTTCTAGCTAAAGGAAGGGCATCGGGCGTTGCTGAATATGGATTTGATTCACGGATCTCAATCTCCTCTGTAGGGGCATGGCAATACCATGCCCCCATGAAATTTGTACATCACATCGGCAATGTCGGGCATTTGTAACCAGGGCAGCATTTCTAATGTAGCGATACCGAAAGTGAGAATTATAGTTCTCATTAATTAAGTTGTGATTTGAAACAAGCATGACTTGGGTAGAACTCATAAAATGAAAACTGGGCAAATTAGCAGGACGCAGACATGAGGAAGCTGGGAATTTGGTTGGCTTTATTTTTCGTCACGCTAGTAGGAATCATCACCGGGTGGAACTGGCACGGAATTCAACTCCGACCTCAGATTTTAGAAACCAGCTTTCAGCAAAGTCCCGTCCGTTCGCGATCGCCCCAATCACGTGCAGAAATGCCTGCTCCGATCGAGGCACCCACCATCAACCCTGATCGAGTGCTGGCGGATGTCGAGGCACTTGCCTTTAAGCGACACAGCGAAGCAGAGCGGAGCCGCACCCGCGACTACATTGCCTCGGCTTTACGGGAAGCGGATTGGTTGCCTCAGTTCCAGACCTTTGAGAATGGTGTAAATGTCGTGGCAGAGCGCCCAGGAACCGATCCATCGGCTGGGGCAATCTTGGTCGCAGCACACTACGACTCCATAGAGCAATCGCCCGGTGTGGACGACAACGCTACTGGGATCGCAGCTGTTCTGGAAACGGCTCGCCTACTGGGACAACTTCCCACTCCGCGAACACTCAAGCTTGCCCTATTTGACCTGGAAGAGGTCGGACTGCTCGGCAGCCTAGCCTATGCGGCAGATGATAGCCTGACCGAAAATTTAGAAGGCGCGATCGTGATGGATATGATTGGGTTTGCCTGTCACACCGAGGGCTGTCAGCAATATCCCGCTGGGCTGCCCATCAGCCCACCTACCGATCGGGGAGACTTTTTGGCGGTAATTGGCGATCGCGGTCACATGTCCCTGATCAACGCTTTCCATGAAACCAGTCAGTCAGATTTGCCTCAGGTCTTGAGCTTACCGATTCCGCTGTTGGGACCGCTTACCCCTGATTTGTTGCGAAGCGATCATGCCCCCTTCTGGCAAAAAGGCATCGGCGCAGTCATGGTGACAGACACTGCCAACTACCGCAATCCTAACTATCACCAACCCACAGACACACTCGACAAGATCGATCGCCCTTTCCTAACCGGAGCAACTCAATTAGTAGTAAACGCTACAATCGCTTTGTTGAGTACTCCAGGAAACCTGACCAATGATGCCGCTGCCCCTGCACCCAACCTGCTAGATGAAACGCCAACAACACCATTGTGAAAAGGGCGTTGCAGATTTAATGAATGATTTTCGTAGGGGCACGGCAATGCCGTGCCCCCAAAGCAGGCGATTCGCACGTCAGGAATTTCCGCGTCCTTCTCAATTTGTGCAACGCCCTGAAAAGTAAGGGAAACAGGACTTACGCAGCGGCACTAGGGATAGGGGGTGGTTAAGTTGAGCTATGCTCGCTACAGTTCCAGTATGAGTGCATCAAACAGCGATTGCGATGACATTTACTAAGCTG
>NZ_JACJOV010000088.1:0-55868 GCF_014695745.1 Leptolyngbya sp. FACHB-671
TGCACTGCTTACACTTGTAGCATTGTCTCCCTCGACGATGCCCGTTCTTAGCGACTTGAGTTGAATTACATTGAGGACATTTCATTCTTCTATCATGCCAAACCAAGCATTACCCTTGCAGCAACGCCGGATGCGTTAAGCGGTAGAGGTAACGCATTAACCCACAGCCCACAACGCGTTATGCAGCTCCAACACATCCTACTTGAATTTCATTAAAGCAATTTCTTCCTCAGCCATCTCCTTAGAGGCAAAATATTAGAGGCAAAATAGGGATGGTGAAGCTGGTAGTGTTGTGAGAAAACTTTATTTCTTGGTTCCTGGAACGGCTGGTAAGTTTGCCTGTGGCGGGCTGTGGGCAGAGTTAAAAACGTTGCGTTTGGCACAGCAGGTTTGTCCGGCTGAGGTCGTCACCTATCGTCAAAGAGAAAAAGAGACACTGTTTCTGGATGATGTCCTTCAGAAACGGGGAGAAGATGTAATTTTTGTGATTAGCTGGGGGTTTGATGTTCCTAAACTTGCCGCTAGATTAAAGCCCTACAACGTGGTCTATCACGCTCACAGTGCTGAGTATGGGTTCAAGCTACCGTCCAGCGTCCCCATTATTACGGTTAGTCGTAATACGATGGGCTATTGGGGACAGCGATCGCCCCACGCTTTAATCTATTACCTACCCAACCAAATCTCTGATGAGTTCCAAAGTCTGAGTTTAGAGCGAGATATTGACGTATTAGTCCAGGCGCGAAAATCGTCAGAATATTTGCTCAAAGAATTAGTCCCCGCTTTGCAGCAGCAGTGTAACGTCTGTGTTGTCAATTCTTACGTTGAAGATCTGGCAGGCTTATTCAATCGCGCCAAAGTTTACCTGTATGACTCGGCGGAATATTGGGCAATGCAGGGTGTGAGTGAAGGATTTGGGCTACAGCCAATGGAGGCGATCGCCTGCGGCTGCCAGGTCTTCTCCAGTGTTAACAGCGGCTTATCAGACTACCTCGATCCAGGATTCAACTGTTACAAAATCGCCGGATATTCTAAAGAATTTGATATTCAGCGCATTCTACAAGTGGTTCACAATTCAGCACCTGTTAATCTGTCTGAACAATTTTTTGCAGAATATCGCACCGAAAATATCGTTCAACGACTTGAGCGCATTCTGAGTGACATTAATTATTTCTTTGATTACAAAGATCAATATTCATCTAACATTCAAGCGTTGACTCCGTTACGACTAACAGAATTACGCACACAGCGCATAATCGCTAAGATCAAGGAAAGATATTTCAATTCCAAAACCTAGCATGTCAAAACTCGTTTCGACGCTCTGCCCTGAAATGTAGAGTTAGAGGCTCCGCCTTCTGCAATTAAGTGGCAGAGCCACTCCAAAAGCATTTCCAGGTGAAACCTGGGAACGAGTAAAGCGCAACTGCTCTACACAAGGCTACAGATGTGACTCAAACACCCTCTAATCCTGAAAAACCTAAAGCCAAGCGAAAAGGTAAGTCCTTGCCGCCAACACTAATCATTCGGCTGGGCAAATTTGTCTGGACGACCATGTGGCGGGTGATGATGTCAAACCTCGCTCCGCGCAGCAAATCGGGGGAGTACATCCGTCCCAGCAGCCAGTTCCGCAACTTCATCAGCACTGAGGAGAAGAATCCGTATCAGCCAGAAGCAGGTCGCTATCGCCTCTATGTAGGCATGAGCTGTCCCTGGGCGCATCGGACTCTGGTCGTTCGCGCCTTGAAGGGGCTTGAGGATGCGATCGCCGTTTCCATCGTCTCGCCACTCGATAGCGGCTGGGCACTCGATCAACCCGAAGCAGAAATTCGCACCCTGGCTGATCTGTACCAGCTAGGGGAACCAGGCTATAGCGGTCGCAGTACCGTTCCGGTTCTCTGGGACACGCAGACGCAAACCACTGTGAACAACGAGAGCGCTGACATCATTGTGATGCTGAACTCAGAATTTAATGCGATCGCCCATCACCCTACCCTCGACCTCTACCCCAAAGACTTAAAGGAAAAAATCGACGAGTGGAACGAGAAAATCTACCACTCGGTTAACAATGGTGTTTACCGCTGCGGTTTCGCCCAAACCCAGGAAGCCTACGACGTTGCCTGCGAACAGCTTTTCACCACACTTGACGAAATCGACGCTATCCTGGAAAAGAATCGCTATTTGTGTGGCGATCGCCCTACGCTGGCTGACGTTCGCCTGTTTACCACCCTATTTCGCTTTGATGTGGCATACTACGGATTGTTCAAGTGCAACCGCCGTAGGATTCAAGATTACAAGAATCTGGGTGCGTACCTGCGCGATCTCTATCAGCTTCCTGGCGTAGCTGACATCTGTGACCAGAAAAGCATCAAGCGAGACTATTATGGCAATTTGTTTCCGTTAAATCCAGGTGGAATTATTCCTTCTGGTCCCGACCTGACCAATCTCTCTGAACCGCACGGGCGCGAAATGCTTGGCAAAGCTGGCGAAGCGCTCGTCTCATAGCGACCGCACCTTGAGAGTGTGGCACTTACGACCGACCAAATTTCCTATACGTCGCAAAAGTATTTTAAAATTATTAACAATTAGTATAGTCGCCACGAGAATCGCTAGATTCTCAACCTCCAGGTGGTGGGATCTGTCCGTGCTGCTATGAAGGCAACGCTGTTCCCCTTGAGTGCCACTTGCGAGTGATTGTCACTGGTTTGTAGAACCTATCTGTAGAGCAATTATGAAAGACCTGTCTCGTTATCGCAACATTGGCATCTTCGCTCACGTAGATGCGGGCAAGACGACCACCACCGAAAGAATTCTCAAACTAACTGGGAAAATTCACAAAATTGGTGAAGTTCATGAAGGTGCGGCGACCACGGACTTCATGGAGCAAGAGCAAGAGCGCGGGATCACGATTCAGTCCGCTGCCACAAGCTGCTTTTGGAAAGACCACCAGCTCAACATCATCGACACCCCTGGTCACGTCGATTTCACCATTGAGGTCTATCGTTCGCTCAAGGTTCTTGACGGTGGCGTTGGTGTGTTCTGCGGCTCTGGCGGCGTTGAACCCCAGTCTGAAACCAACTGGCGCTATGCCAACGACTCCAAAGTCGCTCGAATCATCTACATCAATAAGCTTGACCGTACGGGCGCTGACTTTTACCGAGTGGTGAAGCAAGTCGAAAGCGTGCTTGCAGCTAAGCCGCTAGTAATGGTGCTGCCGATTGGTGTTGAAGACCAATTCACAGGCATGGTTGATCTGCTCACCCGTAAAGCCTGGATCTGGGATGACTCCAGCGATCCGCTTAACTACCAGATCAAAGAAGTTCCCGCTGACATGGTTGACCAGGTTGAGTCTTACCGTGAAGCGCTGATTGAGCTAGCGGTTGAGCATGACGATGACGTGATGGAGCAATATCTGGAAGGAAACGAGCCGGATATTGACACGATCAAGCGCTGTATTCGCAAGGGCACCCGCGACCTCGCCTTCTTCCCCACCTACTGCGGCTCCTCCTTCAAAAACAAAGGGGTGCAGTTAGTGCTGGATGCGGTCGTGGATTACCTACCTGATCCCACCGAAGTTAAGCCTCAGCCAGAGGTTGACCTGGAAGGACATGAAACGGGCGAATTTGCGATCGTCGACCCCAACCGTCCGCTACGGGCGTTAGCCTTCAAGATCATGGACGATCGCTTTGGTGCTCTGACCTTCACCCGCCTCTATTCCGGTACCTTGTCTAAGGGTGATACGGTACTCAACACCGCTACAGGTAAAACTGAGCGGATTGGCCGTCTGGTAGAAATGCACGCCAACTCCCGTGAGGAGATTGACTCTGCTCAAGCGGGTGACATTGTGGCGATCGTTGGCATGAAGAACGTCCAGACCGGACACACGCTCTGCGATCCTAAGAAACCTGCCACCCTGGAACCGATGGTCTTTCCCGAACCGGTAATCTCCGTTGCGGTGAAGCCGAAGAAGAAGGGAGGCGACGAGAAGATGGGCATGGCACTGAGCAAAATGGTGCAAGAAGACCCCTCTTTCCACGTCGAAACTGATGAAGAGAGCGGCGAAACCATCCTCAAAGGCATGGGTGAACTGCATCTCGACATCAAGGTTGACATTCTCAAGCGGACGCACGGTGTAGAAGTGGAAGTCGGTAAGCCTCAAGTGGCTTATCGCGAATCCATTACGAAGCGCCTAGAAGACAGCTACACCCACAAGAAGCAGTCAGGCGGTTCGGGTCAGTATGGCAAGATCGACTATGTGATCGAGCCCGGTGAGGCGGGTACTGGCTTTGTGTTTGAGTCGAAGGTGACGGGTGGAAACGTACCCAGAGAATACTTGCCCGCTATTCAAAAGGGCTTTGAAACCAGTATTGATCGGGGTCCGTTGGCTGGATTCCCCTGCGTCGACTTGAAGATCACGCTGACAGATGGTGCCTATCACCCCGTTGACTCGTCGGCAATGGCGTTTGAGATTGCGGCACGGGCTGCTTATCGTCAGTCCTTGCCCAAAGCTGGTCCTCAACTGCTTGAGCCGATCATGAAGGTGGACGTATTCACACCAGATAGCCACATGGGTGACGTGATTGGTGACCTCAACCGCCGCCGAGGCATGATCAAGTCCCAAGACACCAACCCAATGGGAGCGCGGATTAAGGCAGACGTGCCGCTGAGCGAAATGTTTGGCTACATCGGCGACCTGCGGACAATGACCTCTGGACGTGGACAGTTCTCGATGGAGTTCTCCCACTACGCGCCTTGCCCCAGCAATGTGGCAGAAGAGGTAATCAAGGAAGCTAAAGAGCGTCAGGCTGCACTGGCGTAGTAGTTGATGAGGGGCGATCGCCCCTCATCAAGCTCTAAATATTCTTTGAGAAGTTTTATTCGCACGACTTCTTAAAGAATATTTGAACAAGAACCAACTAAAATTGGGACGACTTCAAGGGAAGGGAAGAGGCAAGAAAAATGCCCTTTTCCTTTCCCTTTTGTTTAATTTGATAAGATGTTTGGTCACTCGTTGATTGCGCCCGATTGCTATGGAGTCAAATTCGCTGCTGCCGACAGAGGTCATTCTGAGCGACACCCGCTCTACGCTGGAGACTCTCTATCTAGACTGGAACCCTCAACCTGGTGCCTACCTGGAGGTGGAAGGGCAAACCTATCTGGTTTTAGAGCGCAAACACCGCTACTTGCTGAAATCAGGTCGCTATCGGCTGCACAAAATCACTCTCTGTGTTCAAAAGACACATTCGCCCGTCGAGAAAAGTCTAGTCGACGGCCACTGGGTGATCGGTGATCCAACCTGTACCTACAATGCGCGATCGGAACTGCTACGCTGTGCAGTCAATCCGAGTGGTCCGTGCGATCGCTGTATTTACTATCAGCTCAGCGAATCGTAGCGCAGCAAGTTCTACCCTGTATGAATACAGCTATGGGATGAGCAAGCATAGGTGAATGGGAATGTCCCTTAATTTAATTGACGCGAACGAGACGAATCTCAGTCCGTTGGTTGCGTGCATCTGTTGGAGCAATACCAGATAGTGGTTGGCTGAACCCTTTGCCTTCTGCCACAATGTTGTTCTGTACACCCCGATTCCGCAGATAATCGACCACTACCTGCGCCCGTCGCTGGCTCAGGGTTTGATTAAGGCTGGCGGCTCCTGTTTGGGAGGTGTGGCCAATCACCCGCACTGCCACCGTTTGGGTATTAAACTCCTGAATTTCTTGCGCCAATTGGTTTAGGGTTTGCTGCCCTGTGGCGGTCAACTGAGCCGAGCCAACACCAAAGCCAACGTCTCCCTTAACTTCTAGATTGCCAATATCGGGAGCAGTTTGAATCTGGCTGTTTTCCAGAGCAGTAGCCACCCTCACAGCGCTCTCTCGACCTGCCAGTCGCTCTGCCAGTTCTGGATTATCTGCCCGCACTAGTTCAATTAAAGTTTGGGTATTGGTAGCTGCTCTAGTGATAAATTCTGAACTGAACAGGGCAGTGGAGTTTTCGGGCACCTGGTCCAACCGTCCCGCCAATGCCAGCACTGCTGCTGTAGAACCGATGCGGCGCTCCAAAGTGCCATCGTTGAACCAGGCTTGGGACTCGGTAGCAGTAAAGAATTCAATGCCCTGAAGTACAGAAACCGCATCAGTAGACGATAACCCGCCATCTTCAGCAATTTGAGCCTGAAGTTGCGCTGAGTCACGCACGTTTGCATCAATACGGCGGTAGTATGCTTCCAGCAATTCTGAGAGCAGTCCCGGTTGAGATTGAATCAACCGATCCGACGCAACTAAAACATCGACGATCGCCCCTGGCGCATCTTGACTCGATAAAACAACAGTGTAGCCTTGCTGCCGTGCCTGGGTCACGTAAGGCTCCCAGATCACAGCGATCGCCACATCAACCTCAGATGAACCCGCTGGAGCTTGCATTAGTTCCCACGCTTCTGAGGCATCAGCAACGCGGATCACTTCAAAGTCTGATAGGTTAAACGCTTCAAACTTGGTATCCAGTACTAGCGACAAATATTCACTTGGGGTATCCCCTGCAAAGGCAATTCCCAAGCGTTTACCTTGCGATCGCGCTTGCTGCACGAGCTGGTTTAAATCTAGCAGTGACTTTAAGTTGGGATATTGTTTCGTATTTAAGACAACTGCATCTGCGCCGACGGTGCGATCGATCAATCCTACGATTTGTCCCTGAGGCTGTTGCTGAAGAAATTGATCTAGGGTGGTCACGATTAGATCTGCCTCACCCTGATTTAACCGCTCAGCCCGTGCTGCCTGGTCAAATTCATCCTCATAATTCAGCGTTAAGCCGGTTTCTTTCAAGGCATCTTGAAAAGTGCTGTGACGAAAGGTGCTGTATCCGCTGAAGGTGTCCCCTAGAATAGTCAGTTGCGTTGAACCGCGGGTCGATTCCCAACGGCTATCACCCGCTGAATTGGACTGTCCTGCCGAACCGGGGATTAGTCCCGGTGAAAGCCTGTTTAGAAGACTGATGCCACCTACAATCAAACCAGTTGTAATCAAGAGGGTCAGAAGTAAAGCCGGATCAACTCGCTTGCTCATTAGCGTCAGCCAACAGTGTTGTAGATTGAAAAGTGTCTGGACTGAATTAAAGATGACCACTGTAAGCGAGAATAGCCAATGCTACTGCAAACGTGGCTCTTAATTAAGTATTTCTACAAGTTAAACGACTCAATTTTCGATAGACTGACTTCATCGTTTCATCACAATTGAAACCTTCCGTTAGTGCGATCGCCAGTTTAGAGAATGCAGGGCTGAAAGCGATCGCCATCCTACAGCTTTGGAACAAAAAAGGGAGGTGGGCTTAGCCCACCTCCCTTTTTTGTTCTCTGGTTCTTAGGTAATTACCGTTGGCTTGTCCATTCCCGTGTGGGTGCGAATTTGGGCTAGTTCCTCAGCGATCGCAATCAATTCTGCCAGTGCATCTTGAGCATCCAGATCTTGCTTACCCGGGTCAGGTTGGTAGCTTTCCAGATAGACTCTTAGCGTTGCGCCTTGAGTACCCGTGCCGGAGAGTCGGAAGACAATCCGCGATCCGTCGGTGAAGCCGATTCGCAGTCCCTGTTTTTGGCTGACACTGCCGTCTATGGGGTCGGTGTAGCTGAAGTCGTCTGCATACTCAACGGTGTAAGCGCCGAACTGCTTGCCTTTGAGCGTGGCGGTAGCAGTGCGGAGGTTGTCCATCAGGGTTGTGGCGCGATCGCTGTCTACTCCCTCATAATCATGACGAGAATAGTAGTTGCGTCCGTAGGTGCGCCAGTGTTCTTGCACAATCTCTTCAACCGACTGCTGCCGAACTGCCAGGATATTCAGCCAAAACAGCACTGCCCAAAGTCCATCCTTCTCACGGACGTGGTTAGAGCCAGTGCCAAAGCTTTCCTCACCGCAGAGCGTCGCCTTACCTGCATCTAGCAAATTGCCAAAAAACTTCCAGCCCGTCGGCGTTTCATAGCAGTCGATGCCAAGCTGAGCCGCAACTCGGTCAGCAGCCTGACTGGTAGGCATGGAACGAGCTATGCCTGCTAAGCCGCTGCTGTAGCCCGGAACTAGTTTTGCATTTGCTGCCAATACGGCAAGGCTGTCGCTGGGCGTGACAAAAAACTGGCAACCTAAGATCATGTTGCGATCGCCATCTCCATCCGAAGCCGCGCCAAAGTCCGGTGCATCCTCACCAAACATGATGTCAACCAACTCGTGGGCATAAACCAGGTTGGGGTCAGGATGTCCATTACCAAAGTCTTCTAGCGGTTTGCCGTTGATTACCGTTCCGGCGGGTGCCCCTAACCGCTGCTCCAAAATCGCGTGAGCATAAGGGCCTGTAACAGCGTGCATTGAGTCTACACACAGGCGAAACTGCCCTGAAGCGAACAATTGACGAATGCGATCGAAGTCAAACAGCGACTCCATCAGTTCGGCGTAGTCAGATACCGAATCGATTACCTCGACCGTCATTTCTCCAAGTTGCGATATCCCAATTTGATCCAGGTCAACGTCAGGGGCTTCTAGGATTTTGTAGCCCTCGATTGTTTTGCTGCGCTCATAGATCGCTTCGGTGACTTTTTCAGGAGCCGGTCCACCGTTGCCAGTGTTGTATTTGATGCCAAAGTCGCCTTCTGGACCGCCAGGGTTGTGGCTAGCCGAGAGAATAATTCCGCCAAAGGCTTTATTCTTACGAATCACACAGGAGGCGGCCGGAGTTGAAAGAATCCCGCCTTGCCCTACCAATACGCGCCCAAACCCATTCGCGGCTGCCATCTTCAAAATGATCTGAATTGACTGACGATTGTAATAACGACCGTCGCCCCCTAGAACTAGGGTTTGCCCCTGATAGCCTTCTAAACTGTCAAAAATTGACTGGACAAAATTTTCCAGGTAATGAAGCTGTTGAAAGACTGGAACGCGCTTGCGTAGCCCAGAGGTGCCGGGCTTTTGGTCGGTAAAAGGTTGGGTTGATACGGTGTGTATATTCATGAGTAAGCTAGTGCGGTCTTTTCCAATCGCGAGTCTTCAGTATCGTCTCCTAACAGCCGCCCCAATAGCTATCTCTAGCAGGAGATATAGCCGAAACTTACGGAGCTACACAGATCTTAGGGACGGAACCTCGTTAAACTTAACCCAAAACTAGCAGTTTTCCAGCTTTTCTCTATTTTTCAACCTACTCCTTTCCCACTAGAGGATCAGGGATACATCCCTGATCCTCTAGAACCTGATCTTTAACCTAGATGATCTGAAATTCGTGAAGTGCAGGTAAAAAGTTGGCGTTTTCGTGATTAGAACGGCTCAGCTTAATCAGGGCAAAACGCTGTTCTGGGGAGAGGTTTGTCCATTGAGCAGGAGTAATGGTTACGCCAATTTCTGTGGCTTTGTCCTGAACGCTATCAGCTACAGTTTCAGCATTCCTCCAGGCAGGGTGGGGATCGATTGCCAATTCAGTCGCCGCTTCACCAGTTCTTTCGGAGATCAAGCGTTGCAGCAGTTGCTGATAAGCTCGCACTTCAGTCTCAGTTTCACAGGGCAAATCAACTAGGGTCTGTCGTTCTTCAGCGCTAAACCGATGCCACTGGGGAAGCTTCAACTTAATGCCACAGGTGTCGAGTTTAAGCCTAACCTGCATCGGAATGCAGCGCAGCGAATTCACAAAGTCTGCTTCAAATTGGAAAAAGCGCGTTTCCATTGTTCAATTCCCCTGCGTTTAAATCTGCCGAGACAACTGGGGAAAATTCAAGCCGATAGCGGTAGAGCGCAACGGGGATATCCCCAACCTTAAAATAGTCTGGGTCTTGAGGCGAAAGGTAGATAGCCGTCACCTGATCAGCAGAAATGGCGGGTTCTGTGTCATGGCGCTGATAAGCAGTGGTAGTCTCAACTTCGTTGAAGTAAAGCTGGGGTGCTCCCCGAAACATCTGCTGAAAGATTTCTGTGGTGATGAACTGGTCGGGATCGGGATTCTCTGTAGCGCGTCCGGTAACGGTAGAAACCAGTTGGCGATCGCCCTGCAACAAGGTAATCTGCCGATTAGGATTGTTCGGATCGACTCTGACAGAGAGAACGGTGCGATCGCCCAGATACGCCTCCGCTAAATTTTGTCCGTTGAACGCTCGATCTGCCACAACCTGCTTTTGTCCCCTTACCAGCTGTTTTAGTGAAGAAAAGATGCCATTCAGTCGAGGCTGCTGCTCCACAAATCGCACCCGAAAGGTAAAGGGCTGGTTAAGATATTGCTCGTTGCTCTCAAATCCAGGCGTGGTAATTTCTGGCGCGAGCGGGGCTGTCATATCTAGCAGCGTCGTTGTCACCGTCCACTCACCTGCTAACCAGTCTGGGTAAACCAGATCGCCCGTCGCAGCCTGCACCGATGGCTTAGTTTGCCAGTCTGGAAATTGAGCCAGACGATCAGATAATGTGCCAGCCAAAACAGAACCGCTGCACAGTAGCCACAGCAGAAATAACCCGACAAACCAGACCATTCGCCACCGTACAGAAGCTTTTTTCATGGCTGTCTTCTCATGGCTGCTTTCTCATCACCATCGGGTGCTATAAGAATATTTTAAGTCTCGTACTGCTCGTAGGCTGCAACAATGCGCTGCACCAGAGGGTTGCGTACTACATCTGCTTTTGACAGTTGGCAGAAAGCAATGCCGTCAACATTTTGCAAAATCTTTTGGGCGATCGCCAGTCCAGACTGCTGATTGGTTGGCAGGTCAGTTTGCGTAACGTCACCTGTCACGACCATGCGCGAGCGAAACCCTAAGCGGGTCAACACCATCTTCATCTGGGCAGGCGTAGTATTTTGCGCTTCATCCAGAATCACAAACGCATTGTTCAGCGTTCGCCCGCGCATGTAAGCCAGAGGAGCAACCTCAATCACACCCCGCTCCATCAGATTAGGAATTTTTTCGGGATCAAGCATCTCATGCAGCGCATCGTAAAGTGGCCGCAGGTAAGGATTCACCTTTTGCTGCAAATCCCCCGGCAAAAAGCCCAGTTTTTCTCCGGCTTCAACCGCAGGGCGAGTCAAAATCAGCCGCTCATATTCGTTCGATAGAAGTGCTTGAACTGCAATAATCGCAGCTAGAAAAGTTTTTCCCGTACCAGCGGGACCAATGCAAAAAGTCAGGTCGTGCTTGCGAATTGCCTGAACATACTGCCGCTGCCGAAAGGTTTTTGCCCGAATTTCTTCGCCGCGTCGAGTGCGAGCCAGCACGTCGCGCTGAAGATCTTGCAGGTCTTCTTGCCGTTGAGTATCTAAAGCATGACGGGCAGTGAGAATGTCTACCCCAGTGATCGTTTTGCCAATGCTCCAATAGGGTTCAAGCGATCGCACCAATCGCTCACCCAACTCAACCTGAGCATCAGTGCCCGAAATCAGCAGCTCCTGACCTCTCAAAACAACAGTAGCCCCTGTTTGTCGGGCTAATTGCTTGAGATTTTCTTCGTGAGCCCCAGCCAAGGCGATCGCGCTTTCAGAGCTAGGCAGTTCAATAACAAGTGATTTTCCCATTCAAAATTGAGCGTTACGAACGGGGTCTGGGAGGGCGGCGAGGCTGAGATTTGGGCGGTGACGGCTTGTCGTCTGTATCTCCTTCACGGCTATTAGAATGGCTGCCGTAAACATCTAGATGAGCCGAATAGCCGACCGTCTGAGCCACCGCCTGTAAAACGGTTCGAATTGCCTGAATATTTCGTCCGCCTCGACCAAACACCCGCCCCTTATCTTCTCCCTCAAATGCCAGCCGAACTAGAACACGTCCTATGCGTGGAGAAACCTCACAATCTACACTGAGAGATTGAGGAGATTCCAGGAAAGGTTCAACCAAAAACTTAACTAGCCCAGCAAAATCAGGGCTAGCGGTTTTCTGAGCAGAGTTAGCAACGACTGGATCAGTCACAGGCTAATCAGGCTTTGACCTGTTCAAATACGTTTGCTTTTTCTAAAATACGGCGCACGGTCTCAGTTGGCTGCGCTCCTTCTTGCAGGCGCTTGACAATCGCTGGAACTTCCAGCCGAATCTCATCGGTTCTAGGGTTGTAAAACCCTAGTTCTTCCAGAGGGCGACCATCCCGACGGGTGCTGCTGTGCATTGCTACAATCCGGTAGCTCACCTCGCGCTTTTTGCCGTATCGCTTCAATCGCAACTTGATCATGCCTGAAAATGTTACTCCAATTGCAAGTCTAATATCTTAACTGCTGCCAAATCCCCCGCAAGTGCAGGGCAACAGCCTACAATTCTAGCACTGTTACTTAGAATCATAACTGCCTACAAGCTTCCAAATCCCTTCTTCTTTTTCTCCTTCTTCTTTTTCTTGGGGGGTGCGCCGCCACCAGGATAGCCGCGCCAGCCAGGCTTGGGTCCACCGCCACCCATTGCAGGTTCGCCAAACATGCCGCCGCCCATTCCGGGCATTCCCATGCCAGGAAACTGTCCTCTACCCATTTGCTGCATCAGCGATCGCATCTTCTGGAAATCGCTCACCAGCTTACTCACATCATCTAGCCCATAGCCCGAACCTTTAGCAATGCGGCGGCGGCGGCTGGGAGAACTAGAGAGCAAATCTGGGTTGCGGCGTTCCTCCAGCGTCATGGAGTTGATCATCGCTTCTGCCCGTTTGAGCTGCACCTCGCCCTGCTCAAGCTGTTCGCTCGACAGCTTGCCCATACCGGGCAGCATCTTCATGATCCCGCCGAGGGAACCCATATTCTTCAGCAGGCGGGTCTGCTTTAAAAAGTCAGTGAAGTCAAACTTAGCCGAGAGGATTTTCTCCTGCATTTTCTCGGCTTCTACCAGGTCAACCTCTTCCTGCGCCTTTTCCACCAGCGTCAGGACATCGCCCATTCCCAAAATTCGGGAAGCCATGCGATCGGGGTAGAAAGGCTGTAGCGCTTCCACCTTTTCACCTACGCCGACAAACTTGATTGGCTGTCCTGAAATCTGTCTCACAGAGAGAGCTGCACCGCCTCTGGTGTCACCATCTAGCTTCGTCAGAATTGCTCCAGTAATGCCAATCTGGTCGTGAAATGTGCGGGTCAGGTTAGCCGCTTCTTGACCCGTCATCGCATCTACTACCAGCAAAACCTCGTTAGGCTTGACGGTGTCTTTGATTTGGGCTAGCTCAGCCATCATCGATTGGTCAATCTGCAAGCGACCTGCCGTGTCAATGATCACGGTGTCAATGCCGTCTGCTTTAGCCTTCTCGACTCCCTGGCGGGCAATCTCAACCGGGTTCGCATCGCTGCCTAGTTCAAACACAGGCACATCGATTTGCTTGCCTAGCGTGATGAGCTGATCGATCGCAGCAGGGCGATATACGTCCGTTGCGACGAGCATTGTGCTGCGATTTTGTTTCCGCAGGTGCAATGCCAGCTTTGCCGACGCAGTAGTTTTACCCGTTCCCTGGAGACCCGCCATCAGCACAATCGTGGGTGCTGTATCTGCCTCAGCCAGGGGCACGTTGGTTTCACCCATTAGCACCAGCAGTTCGTCGTAGACAATTTTGATGAACTGCTGGTCAGGGCGTACTCCCGCGACGACTTGTGCGCCCTGCGCCTTCTCTTGAACTTCAGCAATAAAATCTTTAATGACCTGAAGGTTGACGTCTGCCTCCAGTAAAGCCCGACGAACTTCCCGGAGCGCGTCTTGAATATTCGATTCAGAGATCTTGTCCTGTCCCCGGAGTTTTTTCCAGGCTACTTCCAAACGCTCGGAAAGGGCATCAAACATAATGGCTTCAATCTACTCAAACTCTTAACCTGATTACAACTTTATCGCAGCAGTTCCCATTATGGAATTTTGGATGGAACAGAGGGGGACGGGGGTAGGAAATACCTCTTACTCTTACCTCCCTTGAGCCCCACCCTTGATTCTCATCCCTCATGCGCCCTCCTTTCCTTCTTTCAGCCGATTGAACTCGTCGTTTTGCCAATTAAGCTCAAGCAGGGTTCTGAATTGAAAGCAATGGAAAGCATTGGTGTGAGTACTTATATTCTGGATTTATTGGTAATTGGTCTTTTGCTCTTAGCAGTGACTTTAGGGTCGGGCTGGATTTCCCGATTACCACTTTCCTTTGCGTTAATTTATTTGGTTGTGGGGATCTTGCTGGGGCCCTATGGATTTAGCTTGATTGACTTGCGCCCAGAAGCAGAATTTTTAGAGCGGCTAACGGAATTTGTAGTGATCGTTTCGCTGTTTAGCTGTGGGCTAAAGATGAATCGCCCGCTAAACGCGTTTTCCTGGAATTCTACAGTGCGGCTGATTGGGTTGCTGATGCCGCTATCAATTTTTGCGGTGGCGGCAATAGGGCACTGGCTACTGGGGCTGGGTTGGGGAGCAGCGGTGCTGATGGGTGGAATTTTGGCTCCGACCGATCCAGTATTAGCTTCGGAGGTGCAGCTTGCCCACACGGAAGATCAGGATGAACTCCGTTTTGGCTTGACTTCAGAAGGAGGATTAAATGATGCGCTGGCGTTTCCGTTTGTCTATTTTGGATTGCACTGGATTAAGGATGAAAATTTAGACAACTGGTTTAAGCAGTGGGTAGCAGTTGACTTGATTTGGGCGATCGCCGCTGGCGTCATCATGGGCATCATCGTCGCAAAAGCAGTTGTGTGGCTGGGCAAACGGTCTCAGAAGCGAGGGGCGATCGATGAGTCAATGGAAGATTTTATTGCGCTTGGTACGATTCTGTTAACTTACTCGCTCACTGAAGTGGTTAACGGATATGGCTTTTTGGCAGTATTTGTAGCGGGGATAATGGTGCGACGAGACTACCCTGACAGAGAAAAAAAAGCCTCTCAATTAGAATTTACTGAGCGAGTAGAAAGACTAATGGAGATTGGCACAATTCTGCTGTTAGGAACGTTGATACGAGTTGAGCCAGTTCTCCGCTTTGCTGGTCCAGCACTGTTGGTTGCGGGGCTGCTAATTTTTGTGATTCGTCCTTTGGGAGCTTGGGTGTGTACAGTAGGTAATCGCTTTCATCCCACAACCCGTCTACTCTTTGGTTGGTTTGGCATTCGAGGGGTCGGTTCGCTCTATTACCTCTCCTATGCTTACGGAGAAGGTTTGGAAAACCAGGCGGGTGAAATCATTGGCTGGATTACCTACATAACTATAATTATTTCTGTCGTGCTGCACGGAGTTAGCGCCACCCCAATGATGAATTGGTATGAGAAAAATGTGGGTGAAAGCCGATTGAAGAAAGCCGATTGAAATAGGTTGACTGTCCTAGTTACCTGAAGCAAGCTGATAGCTTCACTAGCGCAACGATGAGCTTAAGAGCTAATAGATATGGTCCTGATTGCAAAGACTGGGACCTTGTTTCTATGAGAATTAGTGGAGTTGAAAGATCCGCTTCTAAATTAACAGCTTCTACAGATTTCGTTGGGTTTTGGCTGAAGAATATGGGTGGTGGTACTTTCACCATTTGAGCTTCTGCATTTTAGGTTTTTATTTTATAAATGCCGTTAGTGTTATATGTTCGCTGGGAACAATAGTCGCGGTTACATGAAAGGCACATGAAGCTCTTAGTTTGCAAAACAAATTTGTATCTAAAAGCCCTCAAAACATGTGTTCCTTAAGTGAACGCCCCTTTAATAGACCAGTCTGTATGTATCAACGTCCAAATATATTCAACGAGTGCCCGTAAGTATCACATCTTCCTTGACCTTGTCTCGAAGCTCTTGCTTATCAACGTCAGTTTAATCGCACTCAAATTTTCTACCCATAAGTAGCACTTCAACTGTTGGGCTACCCAATTAAGAAGCGATCGCCTTGATGCGGTGGTGTTCAAACAACATCCCGTCTAATCAGGCTATTTTTGCTTGCCTACAAAAGCCCCAGTCGTCCAAATCAAAAATTTTAGTTCTTTGCCCCAAACCTTTTGATTTGACAACTCTCACCCAATCCTATTGTCCGACCATCTCTAAGGAAACAAATTTATGACAGTTTCAATCGATCTGAACGGAAATGCATCAGGTGTTAACGCTCAGGGCAGCGTTGCAATCGGGACTCCTGTTAACGTCTTTCCGCCTAACACTATTAACATCACCTCCACCAGCGACCGACTGAACAGAGTTACAGTCAATATTAATAGCCTACTGGGTCCTCTTCTATTCAGTGAAAACCTGAATGTTACGGCGGCTTCTGGAATTTCTGCTAGCTATAACTCGGTGTCAGGGACACTGACTCTAACTGCTACAGGACTCGCTGGGACTGCTTCTGTTAGTGCTTTTAAGCAAGCTTTGGAGTCTTTACAGTACAACACTCAGCCTCTGGTTCCCTTTTTAACTCCTATTAATGCACGTAGCTTTACAGTTGCAGGCTATGAGACTGCTTTATCTGTTCTACCTGAAGCTACAGCATCAGTCACTCTTAATGTCACCAATAATCCTTCTCCTCTTCCTGTTAATACTCCTCCAGTTGCTGTTCCAGATGCCGCAACCACGACAGCAGGTAATGCCGTTACGACCACAAACGTTCTGAGCAATGACACAGACCTGAACGGAGATGCCCTGACTGTTTCGAGCTTTACTCAAGCCGCGAACGGTACTGTTGTGAACAACAACAATGGCACCTTTACCTACACCCCTGCTGCTGGCTTCTCAGGTGCAGACTCCTTCACCTACACAGCAAACGATGGGAAAGGCGGAACTTCTGTTGGAACTGTCGCTGTTACCGTGACTCCAGTTGTCACTCCTCCGGTTAATACTCCTCCAGTCGCTGTTCCAGATGCCGCAACGACAACTTCAGGTAGTGCAGTTACGACCGGAAACGTTCTAACTAATGACACGGATCTGAACGGAGATGCTCTAACTGTTTCGAGCTTTACTCAGGCAACGAACGGTACGGTTGTCAATAACAACAATGGCACCTTTACCTACACCCCTGCTGCTGGCTTCTCAGGTGCAGATTCTTTCACCTACACAGCAAACGATGGAAAAGGCGGCACCTCTGTTGGAACCGTCGCTGTTACCGTGACTCCAGTTGTCACTCCTCCGGTTAATATTCCTCCAGTTGCTGTTCCTGATGCTGCAACCACCACTTCAGGCAATGCGGTTACAACGGTTAATGTCTTAACCAATGATACAGACTTGAACGGAGATGCTCTAACTGTTTCGAGCTTTACTCAGGCAACAAACGGTACTGTCGTCAACAACAACAACGGCACCTTCACCTACACCCCTGCTGCTGGCTTCTCAGGTGCAGATTCCTTCACCTACACAGCAAACGATGGAAAAGGCGGCACTTCTGTTGGAACCGTCGCTGTTACCGTGACTCCAGTTGTTACTCCTCCAGTTAATATTCCTCCAGTTGCTGTTCCTGATGCTGCAACGACAACTTCAGGCAATGCGGTTACAACGGTTAATGTCTTAACCAATGATACAGACTTGAACGGAGATGCTCTGACTGTTTCGAGCTTTACTCAGGCAACAAACGGTACTGTCGTCAACAACAACAACGGTACCTTCACCTACACCCCTGCTGCTGGCTTCTCAGGTGCAGACTCCTTCACCTACACAGCAAACGATGGAAAAGGCGGCACCTCTGTTGGAACCGTCGCTGTTACCGTGACTCCAGTTGTCACTCCTCCGGTTAATACTCCTCCAGTCGCTGTTCCAGATGCCGCAACGACAACTTCAGGCAGTGCGGTTACAACGGTTAATGTCTTAACCAACGACACGGATCTGAACGGAGATGCTCTAACTGTTTCGAGCTTTACTCAGGCAACGAACGGTACGGTTGTCAACAACAACAACGGCACCTTTACCTACACCCCTGCTGCTGGTTTCTCGGGCGCAGATTCTTTCACCTACACAGCAAACGATGGGAAGGGGGGAACATCTGTTGGAACCGTCGCTGTCACCGTGAACCCGGTCAACAACAACACTAATGTCTTTACCGGAACTAATGGTAGTGACACTGCTACTGCAACACCTGTCAAGGATGAATTTGACATGGCTGGGGGAGACGATACTGTCCTTGCTGTATTTGATACCCTCAAACAACAGGACAGCATTGATGGTGGCTCTGGTTCTAACACTTTTGTGCTGACCGGCGGCACTGCAACCGACTCAATTACGCTCAGATCTGCAACTGCTAGTGATGTTAATAACCTAGTCATAGGAACAGGACTTGCAGGCACTGTAATCAAGAACTTCCAGAACTTTGCTCTCAGAGGGTTTGTAGGGCGTGTCACTCTAACGGGTAATGATCTGGCAAATACATTAATCGGTGGATCTGGCAATGACTCTATTACAGGTGGCGCGGGGAATGACATCTTGACTGGCAATGGTGGCAACGATGTGTTGGATGGCGGCACTGGCAATGATGTATTGAATGGTGGAGCTGGCAACGATCGCTATTTTGTGAATGGTGCAGGTGACAGAATTATTGATAGTGCTGGCATCGACACCGTTACTGCGTCCATCAACCGGATTTTGCAGTCAGGGTTAGAGAGCCTCACACTGAGCGGAAGGGCAACGGCCGGAACCGGAAATAGCTTGAACAATGTTATTACTGGCAACAATGTCAGAAATACGTTGGTTGGCAACGGTGGTAACGATCGCCTGCTTGGCAACGGTGGTGACGATTTGCTGCGAGGTGGAGTTGGGAGAGATCGGCTCTCCGGTGGTGCTGGGAGAGATCGCCTCTTGGGAGACAATGGAAACGACATCCTATCTAGCGATGCGGGTAATGATATTCTGCTAGGTGGGGGTGGAAACGACACCCTAAATGGTGGACTTGGCAACGATCGACTTACCAGTGGAGCAGGTAAAGACAGGCTCATAGGTGGAGCAGGCAGAGACAGCTTTATCTTTGACAATGTTAGAACTGGCAGCATCGACGTGATTGCTGACTTCAGGAGTGTTGACGATACGATCCTGGTTTCCAGAAGGGGATTTAGCCAGAATCTCCAAGTCGGAAGTTTGTCTGCTTCTCAATTCGTTCTAGGCAGTAGCGCGCAGGATCAGGGCGATCGCTTCTTGTATGACCAGAGAACGGGTGGTCTCTTCTTCGATGTAGATGGTGTAGGTGGTGCAAGCCAAGTACGGATTGCAACGCTATCCAATAAAACTGCCATCACTGCTGCTGACATCGCTATAGTCGCGTAGATTTCAAGCCTTTATAGTCACTTGAGTTAGGCAAAAGAAGGGAGACAGGGTTTAACCCTGTCTCCCTTCTTTTGCCTGATCTGTTTAGCTACGGCTATGTTGACTTCGGGAACTGATAGTTCAAATCACCAAAGGGGCGATCGCCCTTAAAGAAGCGATCGCCACTCATTTCAAACTACATTCAACTTCTACTTCTCCTCTACCCACGCTTCGAGCATACTCGCAGGAATTTGGATAAAGGGATGAGCGAAGACTGCCTTAAGTGCTTCACGTCCTCCCACATCCATTGCTTTTTGTAGGCGTCGTTTCAACGTTGGATATTGTTGAATTGCTTGTTCTACCGATTGTTCGGCTTGCTGAGGAGTAGGGTTAGACTGCGCCAGTTTTTCGAGCAGCTTTTGGATATCACTACGCAGGGCAGTGAGTGAGGTATCTTCGGTGAGTGAGTTGAGCGGCACAACCGCAGCCACTTTATCTGATGGAACGGTGACTGGGGGGGAGGAACTGATTGCAGCAGTGCCAGGAGAGACATCATTGGCAAAGCGGCGAGTCATGCCTGCTACATCAATGCCTGAGGACTGGCGCAATTGTTCTAGAAATGAGGCAACCTGAGTAGCGGTGCCACCGTTTGCGGTGTCGATAACGCTGACATTTTGCACGTCTATATCAGGCACAGTAGAGGTGAGAGTTTTTAGCAATACTTCTAGTTTTTGGAACAGGAAGATTTCACGGGCATTAGGTCCAGCAGCTTTCCAGGATTCTGTTAGTCGTTTGGTACCCAGTGCTTGAGCTTTACCATCCTCGATGATGCGAGAGGCGTTACCTTTTGCTTGGGCGATCGCCCGCTTACACTCTGCCTCAGCCGGAGCTACTACATCTGCCTGAAGCTGTTGCTCGACCTGCTTGATACGTTCCGTTTGCACGGCTACGTTTGCCTGGGTGCGGGCAACGATTGCAGCAATTTCACCTTCAGCCTCAGCGATAACGGCTGTACGTTTAGTGAGGGCATCCTGAATCCGCTGGTCGGCTTCTGCTTTGGCGATTTCAATTTTCGTTTCAATTTGCTTTAACGACGTAGTTTGCTGGTTTGCAGCCGTGCGAATGGCAGACTCAGCTTGTGCCTGAGCTTCGGCAATTCGGGCATCACGCAACAAGTCTGCCCGCTGTTTACGTCCAATTGAGTTGAGATATTGCACATCGTCGGAGATGTTTTGAATCTGGAGGTTATCTAACACCAGTCCTAGTTTCTCCAAATCATCTTCCGCCTCTTCGAGCAAACTTCTAGCAAAGGCAGACTTATCTTCATTAATCTGCTCTGGAGTAAGACTGGCTAGCACGCCACGCAGATTACCTTCCAGCGTTTCCTTCGCCATTTGCATAATCTCTTTTTGGCTCTTGCCCAAGAGACGCTCGATCGCATTGTGAATAGTGGGTTCTTCTCCGGCGATTTTGATGTTTGCTACGCCTTCTACTGTAAGGGGAATGCCACCTTTGGAGTAAGCACTAATTACACGCAGATCAATAATCAGGTTTGTCAACTCCATCCGAAAGGCGCGTTCTAGCAAAGGCACCCGGACGCTACTGCCGCCTTTAACCAGACGATAGCCAACCTTGCGTCCATTAGAAAGAGTGCGACGGCTTCCCGCAAAGATGAGAATTTCGCTAGGCTGACAGATGTAATAAAGGTTGCGGAGTACCAGCGTTCCGACCCCGGTTCCAGCACCGAGGGCAATCAGTAGTGCAAGAATGGTTTCCATGATTAGTTTTCTCCCTCTAGCTGTACCTGTTTCTGACCGTTCTGACCATTCCGACCGTTTTGCGAATAGTGCCCGTTTTGCTGGCTAAGTGTGCCGACCACATCAATTCCCAGGGTTTGATCAACCCGATCGAGGAACTGACGCACGGTTTCAGGGTAGGCGTTGACCAGGCTGGCGATCGCCTTGCCATCTCCGTTGTCAATCACATTCACATGTTTGAGATGAACCCGACCCGGAATCTTGGCTGCCTCTTGCAGTACCATCTCAATTTGCTGGGTTAAGAATACTTCTGATGCATTAGTTCCCGCTTCCTGCCAAACTTCGGCAAACAGGTCGTTCACTTGTGCCGCCGCCTGAGCGTTTTCAGAGAGAACAGAGGCTTCACCTCGGGCTTGCAGTTCCTTTGCTTGACGTTCGGCTTCGGCTGGCAAAACCTGATCGGCTTCCAGACGCAATCGTTCCAACTCAGCCCGAATCGTTTGAAGCTGCTGTTCAGCTCTGGCTCTGGCTTCCTGCGCTGCGGCAGTGGTACGTTCTTCCTCAGATTTTGCTTGTTGCTCTAGTTCTGCCTTAATTTTGCGCAACTCGTTTTCCTTTTGCTGAATGATCGAACGCGCCTGGGTTTTTGCCACCTCTGACTGACGCTTGCAGTCTGCCTCGATCTGCTCTGCTTCGGTTAAAGCATTGGATTCGGCAATTTCCGCATCACGCAACACAACAGCAATTTGGCTGCGACCAATCGAGTTGAGGTAATCAACATCATCGGCGACACTTTGAATTTTTAATGTGTCAATGTGTAAGCCCATCTTGGCTAAATCGCGGCTGACATCTTCAGTGATGCGCTCGGCAAACACCAGTCGATCTTCGTTCAATTCTTCTGGGGTGAGAGTGGCAACTACACCACGCAAATTCCCTTCTAACGTCTCTCTCGCCACACGGGAAATTTCGGAAGAGTCACGATCAAGGAAGCGTTCAATTGCGTTGCCGACGACAATTGGATCGCTGGAGATTTTGATAGTGGCGATCGCCTGAATCCGCAGAGGAATTCCCCCTTTGGAGTAAGCATTCTTCACCTCTACCGGAACAGGCATCGTGGTCAAATCCATCCGTTTGATAGTTTCCAGGATAGGAATACGAACGGTACGCCCGCCAAAAATTACTCGATAACCAACCGTTTCACCTTCTGTGGTACGCCGTTTCAAGCCTGATAGAATCAGGATCTCGTTAGGGTTACAGATACATAAAACGAGTTTGTAGATCCAGATAAAGATGGCGATCGCCACCAATACTGAAATTGCTAGCGGCAAGCTTCCTACGAGTTCATTTCTGATGCCATTATTTGAAGCATCTGCAGGAAAAACAGGATCAATTTGGGCTATTTGTGCCGTCGTGACGGGGGTAGACACTGACTGAAACTCAGCACGATTATTGCTCATGGGTTTAAATTCCTTGTAATGGGTATAGTGCAATCAGGTTGCAGCTTTAAAGGCTTTTTCGGAGACTACCCAAATTCGACTTCCTTCTACTCCCACAATCACCACCCGTTCACCTTTGGCAAAGGCAACCGCTTCTTGAGTCGAGGCTGTGAAATCAATCATCATTCCTTTTGCATTAACCCGCACTTTCCCTTTACTAGAGGAATCAAAGGGAATTTCGACAATTCCTGAAAGCCCAGCCAGATCTCCGGATCTCACTAGGCTGTCGGCTTCTCGCTGGCGCAATGAGTACAGCGCCCAAACAATCGCCGTACCGCAAATGATGCCGATGGCGATCGCCAAAGCCAACACCAGTAACTGCGGCAGGGCAGGCTGTATTCTCGACAACAACAGTCCGGTTAGTCCAAAAAAACAGCTTCCAAATGTCCAAAACCGTAGTTTGAAGATGGGTAAACCCATTCGTCTGTGACGAGGACTAATAAGGGTTTCTAGTTCACCTCGTTCCCGTTGTTGCGAAATATTTCCGGCATGGGGATCAACCTCGTACTCTCGATCGAGTTCCCAGTCTGAATCAATGTCTGCACCATCAAACCCCGCCAGTGCAGAAAGAAGTGTAAAGCTGCCACCAATCAAAAAGCAGAGTTGATACAGGGTTAACATAGGATGGTCTAAGGATAAGGTCTGAGAGAACCTACAGTTCACAGTACATTTATAGCTCTCTGACAAGCTTCACTTAGACGGGTAAAGCAGAAAATTATCATTTAGGATTGTGAATTGGGATGGTGGAATGCAAAGGGAGCAATGATTACAGTAGTGTCAGCAGTTCCATATTCAAGCGCTACCTAACGGCAAAGTTTATGCAACCGCTCCAGCCTGGAAGACTCGCCCGATCACTTCCTCAACGGGAGGATCGGTAACGGTCAGGTCTACTACGTCTAATTCTGCGAGGATGCGGGCAACGGTTTGAGTCAGATCTTCGCGGTGAATCAGGAAACGGACAATGCAGCCTTCGACTGCGCCAACTTCGCCATAGGTTTGTAGTTTGGTAAGTGAGTCTTCGGCACAGAGCGTGTGCGATCGCCCCCCTTCTCCCTTATCTGCTAATTTCTCTTTTAACTCCACCTTCACTTCACGGTAGGGAGCAAACCGCTCTAGTAGCCCTTCTAAACTACCGTCATAAATTAGTGTTCCGGCATAGATCAACAGCACCCGCTGACACAGCGCTGTGATATCTGCCATATAGTGACTGGTGAGTAAAACTGTTGCCTGATAGCGCTGGTTATATTCCCGCAAAAACTCACGTACTGCCACCTGAGCATTTACATCTAATCCTAAAGTGGGTTCGTCTAAAAACAACACTTTAGGGCGGTGCAGCAGAGCAGCCAACAGTTCTGCTTTCATCCGTTCGCCCAGTGAGAGCTTGCGGACAGGCTGAGTCAGCTTATCTTCAAGAGAGAGCATATCAACCAATTCCCCTACTCGTCCGCGAAATTCCTTATCCGAAATGCCGTAAACTGCTGCATTAATTTTGAGTGAGTCCAATGCAGGTAAATCCCAGATAAGCTGCTGCTTTTGCCCCATCACCAGGGTAATTTTCTTTAAGAAGCTTTGTTCTCGCGTGAATGGAGTATGTCCTGCAACATTAATGCGACCACTAGAGGGATGAATCAAGCCAGTCAGCATCTTGAGTGTGGTGGTTTTGCCTGCACCATTGGGTCCCAGAAAACCCACGACTTCTCCAGGTTGAATGTGAAAAGAAACATCCTGCACCGCTTTCACATCACGATAGGTACGATGAAAAAAGTGAGTTAATGTTCCTCTTAAACCTGCTTCCTTGACGGCAACAGGATAGGTTTTGCTGAGATTTTCGACCGTGATGATAGACATGAAGGAAGAGAAATAAAGAATGAGGGATAAAGAGCTTAGTAATATGGAGAGTATTTGTGAAATCCGTTTAGTTTGAAGGTGATTAAGTTCAACAGTTATGTGTTTTGTTGAGAAACGGCTAACCGCAGTCCGAGAGCGATCAAAACGGCTCCTGTAATTCGCTCAGTCCAATGGGAGATTGCCAGAAATCGGTTTTTGATGGAGCGCTGGGAAATCACGATCGCAACTAGAGCAAACCAAATGAACTCTAGTGCCACCATCGTCAGTCCATAAATCGCCTGAGTGAACAGTGGCGTTGTCGGTTGAATAATTTGAGTAAATAGGGCAAGAAAGAACAGAGTGACTTTAGGGTTAAGCAAGTTGGTGAGAAAACCAATCTGAATTGATGCAAATCGAGTGAGATCGTGAGTTTGCTGAGATGATGAATGTTGAGCGTTTCGAGTAACAGAGCTTTCGGGGACGATTGGTTTGTGCCGCTGCGCTTGAAGTGACTTGATGCCAACGTAGATGAGGTAAGCTGCTCCTAACCATTTAATCGCATTAAACAACAGGATGGATTCTGAGATGATGACTCCAATTCCAACCAGGCAGTAGGTTACATGAACACAGTTGCCAGCAGCTAAACCCACGGCGGTGTAAATGCCTGACTGCCTCGAATAAGACAAACTGTTGCGTAAAGTCATGGCAAGGTTGGGTCCAGGAGCCATTACTGCTAGACACCCAATCGCCAAAACCGTCAGCCAATCTGCAAAAAATGACATTTTGTAGGCACCCCAAGTTCAATGGCAATATCGATTTACACTACACCGGTACTTCAGACTCTACACCCTTCTGTAAGGTGAGGTACTGATAAAGGGTGTCTCGCTGCTGTGCTGGGCGATTCAGAGAATGAATGGCTGCTTTGAGATCTGCTACTTCCATGCAGGTGCCACCTTGTGCGCCCGCCATTGTAGTGATGTGTTCTTCCATAAGCGTGCCGCCAATGTCGTTGCAGCCCCAGGTGAGGGCTTCGGTAGCTCCATTTAAGCCAAGCTTGACCCAACTAGGCTGATGGTTGGCGATCCAGTTTCCTAGAAAAATTCGGGCAACAGCAGTGAGTAAAAGTGAGTCGGCAAGGACGGGCTGATCGCGACCGACTCGTCGCCGCAGCGGCTTTGGTGCCTCTTGACCCACAAAAGGCAGCAAAATGAATTCGCTGATGCCGCGATCGCCCCTTTCCACCGCTTTTTGTTGGAGCGATCGCAACAGTTCCAAATGCCGCATCTGCTGCTCTGGCGTTTCAATATGTCCCGAAAGCATAGTGCTAGTGGTCGGCATCCCTAAGCGATGGGCAGTTTCCACAATTTCTAACCAGACTGCTGAATTGATTTTTTCGGGACAAAGAATACGGCGCACTTCATCATCCAGCACTTCTGCTGCCGTTCCAGGCATGGAGCCAACTCCAGCATCTCGAAATGCAGCAATCACCTCGGCGTAGCTTAACTCATCTTCTCTGGCAATAAACTGCACTTCTTGTGGTGAGAAAGCGTGAAGGTGTAGATGAGGAAAGGCATCTTTAATGGTTCTCACCAACCGCACGTAATAATCTAAAGATTTTCCGTTAAGCTTTGCACCAGGATGCAGTCCTCCCTGCATACAGATCTCAGTTGCACCTCTCTGAACTGCGTCAGTGGTTTTTTCTAAGATCGTTACTTCGGTTAACCAGTAAGACCCCTCATCCCCCTCATCTCGACGAAAGGCACAGAAGCTACAGTGCTGTTCGCAGATGTTGGTGAAGTTGATGTTGCGGTTGATCACATAAGTGACAATGTCACCTGATTGTTTTTGGCGTAGGCGATCGCTCGTTTCTCGAACGGCAGCGATCGCTCCTGCATCAGTTTGTCTGAGCAACACTACACCCTCTGCCTCAGACAAATCTTTTCCCGCCAAAGCCAGATCGAGAATTTGATCAACCGTTTGCATCGCCAAAGCATCCAAAAAAAGAGCTACTTTACCAATTGTGACAGGTAATCATTCATCGAGTTTTGCAGACGCGATCGCAAATCCTGCGCTTCCTGATAGGCTACCGAGCGGTTTTGCAAAGACTGCTCCTGTTGCCAGGGTTTCTCTAATGGTTGAATGTAATATTTCAAATGAGTTTTTGCTGCCCAAACGCCCATCGACGGAAACAGCCCAAACGCGATCATCAGCGGCGACAGGGGAAACAGTGGCAATCCCGTCCATTTCGTCAGTCTTCTTGAGTTGAAAGCCCAGGGATGTAGGAATTCGTTGCCAAGACAAAGAACCGGCAGGATTGGAATGTGATGGCGATCGCTCAACTTGATGAAACTAGGGTCAAACGTCTCCAATTGATGCCGTCGCTGCCAACCTTTTGCCAATCCACGCCAGCTTTCTGGGGCGTATAGCAAAACAGTTTCGGTTCGTTCCTCAGCTACCGCCGTCTCAAAACTGTCTCGATTAGCCCGAACGCCCCCTAAAATCTGTGACCAACCCGCAGGCAACCACCACTTTAACCAAGGATGATCAAAGAAAATTTCATGGGCGACCGGCTGCACAAACCAGCCTTTTGTTTGGCTTAATAGGGTTCCCAAGCCAACAAAATCCCACGGGAAAGCCATCCCCGCATGATTTAGCACAACAATAAAGCGCCCTTGCTGAGGCAAATGCTCAGTGTTGTGCAACTCGGCTTGGAAGTAGTGCTGCAAAATTGGAGCAAGAATTTCATCTCGAAATGCTCTCTGGTATCCAGGCTCAATCGGGGTATTTGATTGACGAGGCGATCGCCCCCCTAGCCTTAGCCAACGCAACAGCAGCGCCAGATAAAACCCACCCGGAAGGAGAAATAGAATATATTCCAACCAATTCCAACCCTCCGGGTCAGCGTGATAGTGCTGCCAGTGGCGATTAAACAAGATCAGCCACCCTGGGGGATACCACAGACAAAACCAGTCAAACCAGCCAAAGCGGTAAGAAGGAGGTGACGGTTTTTCGGCATGCAAGGGGTTGATTTCAGGTGTGACAGCTTTAGTGGCGATCGCCTTTCTACCTCTCATCAAGAGTGCAGGGAACACTTTGGAAATCTGCCAACTTCATGGGCGCTCACAATCGCGTTGCGGCACTCCAGCAGGCTCGCACCAGTGCGGTTAGACAGCTCTTTCAGGTCAATTTCTGGATACTCCGACTGGGGTGCTTGCAGGTAAAGCTCATACGCTACCTCCAGCACCTTTGTGTTGAGGAGCAAAGGTTTGACTGCAGTTTCAAGAAGACTAAACATGCGCGGTCGGGGTTTAGGGTTGTTCAACCTTTATGCCAGATGTCACAGCGCTGTGCGTCTATCCTACAGAGGAATTTGTTGAATGTCCTACTCTTTTCATGACAAAAGGTTTAGTGATATACCCTCGCTGAACCTTTTGTTACCTAATCTTCAACCGCAAGGGAATAAGCCCGTGACGAGGATTGAACTCGTGACCTCACCCTTACCAAGGGTGTGCTCTACCACTGAGCCACACGGGCAAAAGCCAGTCTTGAGTGCTGAATTTTGAATGATGAGAGGCGTGACCTACTCACAACTCAAAATTCATAGCTCTCGACTTTCGTGGTGGGCCGGGCTGGATTTGAACCAGCGTAGGCGTAGCCAGCGGATTTACAGTCCGCCCCCATTAACCACTCGGGCACCGACCCGCCCAATCCACGATTACTGATAGTAGCACAATGTTCTTGAAAACGCAGCCCCCCATCTAAAATTTCTTTCTACAACTCAAATCGAAACTGCCCGGGAGGGGAGCTTAACCTGTCTACGGTAGGGCAAACAGCTTCTCAGTAACCTCTAGAAGTCGCTTTTTAAAGCGTGAGTGGTGGCGCAGCTTTGCCGCGCCGCCACTCACGCAAGAGGTTTAGGGATGGTCTAATAGGGGCGAACGGATGCTTGCTAGAAAAAAGCAGAACCGTTCTCCACAGTCTCTTAGACGTTAGATGTCAAAAGAGTCACCGTTAGCGAGGAAAATCACCTCATCGACGTTGTAGGTCGGTTCAGTCAACAGTGTTTCTCGAATTGCTTCAAACAAGGAGTATTGGTTGGCACTACTGAGACTTTGAAAAGCTTCTTCGCCACGGGGGGCATCTACCTCGAAGTTGATTTCAGCTTCCTGGCTGGACTGATCGACATTCACCTCATAGCCTGTGATGCCGACATCCTGCCCTTGATAAGCCTGCATGATTTGATCAACTGCACCCTCAACCGGCTCGTCAGCCCCTAATAGCACTGACTGTGGCACTAGCTCTTGAGTCTGTGGGTCTGGGATATAAACGACCGCAGGCTCATATTCCCTGGTAATAGAACTGTCTATGTCTGGTGTCCCAGACGGTGTTTCAGTTTCAGTCGCTTGTGCGATTTCAACCGGATTAGCGATCGCTGACAGCGGTAAATTTAGAGCAAGTGCGATCGCTACAAACAACGGTATTAAAATCTTGACCAAAAACCCCTGATTCGATTCAGCTTCCCGCTGCTCTTGGGGAATAGATACAGCAATTGCAATTGCAGATAGCTTTCTAAAATCTTGTTTCATATAACACCCTCCCGAATGCTTACTCGTTTTACAGCAGATAAGCAACTTTACCTAAGCGTTCTCAGACTTTAGCCAGAATGTAGACACAACGTCATCTGAGCAAGGAGTGATACTTTGTTGTAAAACGAGACTTCTACTGTGCTGCTTTAGTTTCCTTTTGGCGAGGAAGTTGGCTCCGACCACACAATTCTTTAAGGGTGCTAACTGAATCTCAACCTTAAGGGACTTGCCGACCCTGATGAAGTTGACTAGCCTTATGAATGGACTACTTCTTAGGTAAGACTTTTGGAGCTGTAGCCGCATGACTCCCGTTCAAAGCGATGAGCCAATGAATCAGCCCGTTGACGAAAAGTTCTTGCCTCCTGTGTCTGTCATTATCCCCATCTACAATGGCGAAGCGGACTTGCCCGATTTGCTTAACTGTCTTTGGGCACAGACCTATCCAGCCAGTCAAGTCGAATATTTGCTCGTTGATAATGGAAGTGGCGATCGCACCCCTAATTTGCTGAAAGCTGCCGTGCAGACCAGTGGCGATCGGGGCATTACTCTGCGCTATTTAAGTGAAACTCAAATCCAGAGCTCTTACGCCGCTCGCAACACTGGCGTTAGAGCAGCCAAAAGCGAAATTCTGGCGTTTACCGACGCAGATTGTCGTCCTCAACCCGATTGGCTAATTAACCTGATGCAGCCCTTTACTAACCCTGCGGTGGGTCTGGTTGCAGGAGAAGTTGTTGCGCTTCCCGGTACAACCCTCCTGGAAGAGTTTGCTGATCGCCAAGATACGCTCTCTCAAAAACACACCCTTGCCCATCCCTTCTTGCCCTACGGACAGACAGCTAATTTAGCGATTCGGCAGCAAGCTTTAGAAAAAGCAGGGCTATTTCGTCCCTACTTAACGACGGGCGGTGATGCCGATATGTGCTGGCGCATTCAGCAGCAGGGCAACTGGAAATTGGCTTTTGCAGAATCGGCAATCGTACAGCATCGCCACCGCGCTACCCTGTCAGAACTGCGCCGCCAGTGGCACCGCTACGGACGCTCAAACCGCTATTTGCATGAGCTACACGGGGTTAGTTTAATGCGAGAGCCAACCTCACGCGACTACTTCTACCGTTGGAGTCGCTGGTTCCTCAAAGAAATGCCTATCGCTGCTGTAAAAATTGCTAACCGGAAAGCTAACCTTGTGGACTTGATCAACACTCCTGTGGGCTTGATGTGCTGGCAGGCGCGATCGCAAGGTCAGCGAGAAGCAAGACTATCAGATGCAGCACGTCAGATTGAGTGGCTGCACCAAAATCAGTTTGAGCCACCTATCGAAGCCCCTGACTGAACCTATCGCTCTATAAACGCTGCTTTATGGGCAAAAGGCTACAGGAACAAGTAATACCAGATCACTTCTTAGATCAGGTCAGTTTATAAATCAGGACACTCTCAGTCCAGGTCAAAATTGCTTCGCTGCACTGTCCCGCTTTTGAGTAAAGTTCCGTGAATTCACTCCAGCATCAGTCTACTTCTCTCTTAGTGAAATTCAGACGCAGCCGTCTGGTTACTCTGCTCAAAACCTTACCCCAAAAGTCGCCTTCGCCCGCTCAACGGATGCAGCATGTCAAAAGACTAGGATATGGCTTAGCGCTAATGTTGGGGTGGGGCGTAGCGTCTCCGGGTCTGGCCGCTGAACGGTTGACGGTACGTCTGGGACCGATCGAACAATCAGTGACAATCAGCGACCTAGAAGAATTTGCCGCTACTGGAGAAATTCCGCCCAGTCTAAGCCTCTATACACCGCTGTTGACTGAAGATGTGCGGCAGGCTCTCAACAGCCGAATTCAGCTAGATCCAGATGTAGGCGATCGCCTAGTTGATGATTTGTTGGATTCTTCTGCCGGACAGCGGCTTTTGAGTACGCTGGAGGTGGCAATTCCTAACAGCACAGTAGAAGACCTTGAGGCAGCGCTCGTTGTGGCAGCACAGCAGGTGGATGGGCTGAGCTTGTTGGGCTTTTTGCGGGCCTATCCAGCGGAAACAGTGGTGGTTGATGGCAGTTCGGCGATCGCCCTGGCTTCTCAGATGAACCTGCCCTATTGGCAAAGCCAGGCCCTCAGCACCATCCTGGAGCGGGAACTCACCGTTGAAACGGAGCCATTTCAGCCGCCCTTTGACCCCACTGTTGGCGGAGACTATTGGGTGCGGCAGCAGACTCTAACATTTCACGATTATGAGCGATCGCGCACGATTCCCGTAGACCTCTACTGGAATCGTGATGTGATAGGACCACTGGTGATCATGTCTCATGGCTTTGGTGCCGATCGCCGCTTCATGGGTTATCTGGCTCGGCATCTAGCCTCTCACGGCATTGTTGTTGCTGCCTTAGAGCATCCGGGCAGCAACGTCGCCTGGTTGACCGGGCTGACGATGGGTGAGATGGGCAGTGGCAACCTGGCTGACATTTTGCCCCCTAGTGAATTTGTCGATCGCCCCCTGGACGTTAGCTTCCTGCTCGACGAACTGGAGCGGTTGAATCGTTATTCGCCTCTGCTCCGTGGACGGCTCAACACCGAACGAGCCACGATCATTGGTCATTCGCTGGGTGGCTACACGGCGCTGGCGCTGGCGGGGGCAGAATTAGACCTGGAGCATTTGCAGCAGTTTTGTGATGGGCGCAGTCCGGTTGGGCTATCTCCAGCAGATTGGCTGCAATGTACAGCGGCAGATTTAGACCCCAACAGCCAAACTGATTTTGAAGACCCACGCATTGCTCAAATCATTGCCCTCAATCCGGTAATGGGACGCATGTTTGCGGAGGCTAGCCTGGGTGAGATCACCGTTCCTACCCTAATTTTGACGGGAACTGACGATTCGATTACGCCTGCAGTCAGCCAACAAATCTTGCCCTTTGCTCAGATTCAGTCACCCAAGTACCTGTTGACGGCGATCGGCGGTACTCATCTGAGCATTGGCGACCCCGACAACCTCAACCATGACTTAACCGAAAGTCTATTTGTCCGAGAGCGGCGGGGCGAAGAAACGGAGCCGCTGCGTCAACTTTTGCGAGGCGTTAGTCTGTCGTTTGTGAAACAGATGACTCCTGAAGCGGACCGCTTCAGACCCTTTTTGTCGCCTGCCTATGTGCAGTCTTTTTCGACCCCGGATCTACGGCTGCGGTTCAACACGCAGCTTCCCGAAAACCTATCGAACTGGCTGAAGATGGCAGCACTGCCCCTGGAACAACTGGTTGCAGCAACTCTGCCTAAGCAGCAAGAAAATGTCTACATTGAAACGGGCTGTCGCAGTAATGTAGGCTGTCTGTTTATTCGGTTGCCGCTGGTTATGTTTATCTTGCCCAGAGATTTGCCGTTGGCGGGCAGTCAGCTATTTCGGCTAAATCGCCATAATCTTGCCCGAAAAACCCGAAAAACGGATAAACGATAGTTTGATGTGCTGATCACTACAGACTTACGTTGAAAACCTTTAATAGGTTTTACTTAAACGCATTGGACAGGAGTGGCAGTTGTAGCCAATGACCCGTGGCGCACAGCTAAAACGAATGACCAAAATCGTGATGAGATTGGCGATCGCCAATCTATAATTAAAGTTCCTTTTGTCGTCACTGGCTGCATCTAAAACTTCTAGGGGTGCTGATCTTACAAGCATTTGCTGTTCCCGCTTGAATCGAGAGTGGGCGAGACAAGTTGTGTGAACCTCCTGAATTTGGCTTTTTCCTGCGCGTAACATCATGACTTTCAATCTGCCGGGTGGAGAGCTAGTCAGACCAGTTGATTATCTGCAAGCATTTCTGGAACAATCCACAGACGCATTTATAGAGTATGACTCGGAGACTCGCTGTGTCGCCGTAAACCCTGCTGGCGCTGCTTTGTTGGGTTTACAGCCTGCTGCCCTGATGGGTAGGACAGTTCTGCAATGGTTGAACTGGGTCAATCGAGAGCAGTCAAACTCATTGCTCGACCCACATTGTCTACGCCTGGTCATTTCACAGGTGGCGATCGCCCTCCAGCAAGTTTTTAGCCAAAATAAACCGCTGCAATTTACCCACGAGGTGCCGTTAGCGGGAGGAACTCGGTTCTACGAAACGGTCTACACACCTGTTTTAGATGCGGCTGGGGCAGTTGTGCGCGTATTTAGTGTAGGGCGGGCGATCGCCAACCCACGCTCCTGTGCTAATTCTCGTGAGTCAGGGTCTCCGTCTAATCAATACGCGAATGGCGCCTTAGTTGAAAAGTCTGCCGACCAGCAGCTCGTAGAGATGAGCAAAAGCACGGCTCTGCTGCAACTCGTGTTAGACAACATTCCTCAGTGCATTTTTTGGAAAGATAGAAATCTGGTTTACCTCGGCTGCAATCGCAAGTGGGCTGAACTAGTGGGTGTGGGCGAACCCGAAAACGTACTAGGGCTGACTGACTTCGATTTACCCTGGACGGAGTCCGAAGCAAAGTTTTACCGGGAGTGCGATCGCCGAATTATGGAAACAGGCATTCCCCAGGTGCGGCTGTTGGAGTCACGACGGCAGGCAAATGGGGAAAATATCTGGCGCGAGACGAGCAAAATTCCCATTCGTGATGCAAGGGGCAATGTTATCGGCATCTTGGGCACGATGGAAGATGTCACCGACCGCAAAGGGGCAGAAAAAATGCTCCAGCAAAGCGAATCCCGCTTTCGAGAATTGGCACAGCGAGAAGCGTTGTTCAACCATCTGGCAAACCAAATCCGCAACTCGCTTGACCTGGACACGATTCTAGAAACGACGGTACACGAGATTCGCAATCTGCTAGCGAGCGATCGCTGCAACTTTGTCTGGTACTGCCCGGACCCCCAAAATCCTCACTTTGACTTGACCTATGAGGCGCGTGACTCAAGGTTGCCTAGCGTCATCGGTCGATATCCGATTGAAGATACGGATACGCCTTATCTGTGGGCGTTGACTCGATTTGAAACGGTGCGAGTCGATGATGTCAGGACTGATACGCTGCTTGATCCAACCATGCGAGATCGGTTTATTCGGCAGGGCTATTTCTCTCATCTCACCTGTCCAGTGCAGACTCGTTCTGGCAAGTTAGGGATTTTGACTTGCGTTCACTGTGGCTATTCGCGTCCCTGGAGCGACGATGAAGTGGAACTGTTGCAGTCGGTCGCCACGCAGTTGGCGATCGCCCTCGACCAGGCAGAACTATACGAGCGCAGCCAATCCGCCGCTGCTCAGGCTCAAGCCAAAGCAAAGGAGCTAAAGCAGACTCTGCGCGAACTTCAGCAAACGCAGACACAATTGATTCAAACTGAAAAAATGTCGAGTTTGGGGCAGCTTGTTGCAGGTGTCGCCCATGAAATCAACAATCCCGTCAATTTCATCTACGGCAACATTGCCCACACCAGCGACTATACGCAAACTTTGCTGAACGTGCTGCGGCTCTATCAACAGCACTACCCCGACCCGATTCCAGCAATTCAGGCTGAAATCAGCCGTGTCGATCTAGATTTCATCGTCAGCGACTTGCCCCGGATGATTGCCTCGATGAAGCTAGGAGCCGATCGCATCTGTCAAATCATCCTCTCGCTGCGAAACTTTTCTCGTCTGGATGAGGCTGAAAAGAAACCTGTCGATATTCACGAAGGCATTGACAGTACGCTGCTGATCTTGCAACATCGGCTCAAAGCTAATGCTGGCTATCCGGGCATTCAGGTGATAAAGCGTTACGGCAATTTGCCCCTGGTGGAGTGCTATGCAGGGCAACTTAATCAGGTGTTTATGAACATCATTAGCAACGCTATTGATGCGCTAGACATAGAAATTAAGGGAATCAAAAAGCGCTCTGTGCCTGATATCCCTCCTGTGATTCAGATTCAGACGGATGTTGTGTGTGGCGATCGCATCGCCATCCGCATCTCAGACAACGGCCCAGGAATTGCTTTGAAACACCGAAAGCAGTTGTTTGATCCCTTTTTTACTACCAAGCCTGTGGGTGCTGGAACAGGACTGGGTCTATCGATTAGCTATCAAATTGTGGTGGAGAGGCACGGTGGCTGTCTGACCTGCAATTCAGCTCCAGGGCAGGGAGCCGAATTCTTGATCGAAATTCCAACCCGTCAAAAATAAGACCGCGCAAGCAATTTTGAATCTGTCACGTCCTCTCGCAAGCCGTAATTCTAGCTAGGTACACTGTATTTACATACAGTTAAAAAAAATTAATTGTAAGGGTGTGTGTCTAACTAATTTGAAGCAGTTGCTCTGCTAGGTTTCCAGTATGGATTGAATTTGCGTAAATGATTTGCGTGGATTGATTTGCGTAACTTGAATCAGGTTATTACTTCATGCAAGGAATCTAGTGGGTTTGCTTTCTGGCAGACATCCTTCAGACTCGCTAAAAGGGAATGGGGGCTGCGGTGGATATTATTGATTTGATATCGGCTTTAGAAACTCACACCTTATGGTTGTTGAGCGGTTTAGTTTTCCTTGGGCTAGGAATGCTGGTTGGAGAACCTAGCCTCGCAGGGTTAGGAATTGCTGCCATTATTACGGCGATCGCCGCCTTGACTATTACCTCTTTCACCGTACAGCTACTGCTGTGGGGAGTGCTCGCAGTTGCGCTAGCCGTAGTGATGCAGGGCATGGTGCCGCGAGAAGCGAAAGACCTTACGCCCACCACCGAAGCTGAAGTTTCAGCACCAATTCCTAGTGGTGGAGTTGGCACGGTTGCCTATCAAGGGTCTCTGTGGAATGCTCGCTGTCAGATCTCGGACATGACAATCGCTGTTGGAGAAACCGTAAATGTCGTGGGTCGTCATGGCAATACGTTAATTGTTCTACCTGCAACCTTTCCTGATAGCCATATTTACGATCAAACAGTATAAATTAACAGTATGGGCTAGACACGATGGGCTAATTGTGTGTAACTCAGCGCTTGTTCATTTTGGCAGGCGATACCCCTCAGGAGATGATCCCTATGCAGTCAATTCTTGCTGCACTTGCTCTGCTCATTATTGGCTATACGGTCGGCTCTGTAAAAATCATCAACCAGGGAAATGAAGCGCTGGTCGAGCGGTTGGGGCGCTATCACCGCAAACTCATGCCGGGGTTAAACTTCATTGTTCCTCTGCTAGATACGATCGTTTGGGAAGATACAACCCGTGAGCAAGTTCTCGACATTGACCCGCAGGAGGCGATCACCAAAGACAACATTACGCTGCTAGTGGATGCGGTGATGTACTGGCGTATCCTGGAGCTACAGCAGACTTACTACGCAGTTGAAGACATCAGCAAAGCATTGATGAACCTGGTTATTACCAGTCTGCGTTCTGAGATTGGACGGATGGAGCTAGAGCAAACCTACGCTTCTAGAAGTCAAATCAACCAGATTTTGCTGCAACAGTTAGATGAAGCAACTGCAACCTGGGGCGTGAAAGTTACCCGCATTGAAGTTCAAAATATTACCCTACCCGAAACGGTACGTGAATCGCTGGAGCTAGAGCGAGCAGCCGAAAGTAAGAAGCGGGCAGCAATCCTTGAAGCAGAAGGTGAAAAGCAGGCAGCAATTTCCGAAGCAGAAGGAACGGTGCAATCGATTGAGCTAATTTCTAATGCCCTCAAGTCTCAGAACAACACTCATGCTGTGTTGCAGTATCTCGTGGCCCAAAAATATGTAGATGCTAACTATAGGCTCGGACAGAGCAACAACTCTAAGATCATTTTCATGGACCCGAAAGCCCTAACTGAGGCAATGTCTGAGTTGATTGTGCCTGAACCTATCAATGAGCCTGATACCAATGGTTCAAATGGCAATGGTGGTAGTGGCAACGGATCCAGCCCTTCCTAAAGGTTCTACCGTATAGAAACTTAGGATCGCCAAATTGCATCCGCGACTTGGCAAACCTCATGCATCTCCTTCACATCGTGAACTCGGAGAATATCAGCAGCGCCAGCGATCGCCACACAGCAGGTGGCTGCCGTTCCCCAAACCCGTTGTTGTGGATCGGGTTGATTTAGAATGTGACCGATAAAGCTTTTGCGGGAGGTTCCTACCAGCAGCGGGTAGCCCAGCGATCGCACTTCTGGCAGTCGTCTTAAAATCTCCAGATTTTGAGCGCCTGTTTTGGCAAAGCCGATGCCTGGATCAAGAGCAATGTTGCTAGGGGAAATGCCCTGGGCGACTGCCAACTCCGCCTGCTTCTGTAAAAACTGGCGAATCTCGCCAATTAAATCCTGGTAGTCCGTCATCTGCTGCATCGTCTTGGAGTTGCCGCGAATGTGCATCAGAATCACGGGAACACCCAATTCTGCAACGGTGGGCAGCATTTCAGCATCATAGGTGCCGCCAGAAATATCGTTCACCACGTCAGCTCCCGCCAGAACCGCAGCACGAGCAACTGCGGCACGGGTAGTATCAACTGAAATCGGCGCTGACCGAACAGCATCCCCCGCTGCACCAGAACGCAACGCCTGAATTACAGGTACGACCCGATTAAGTTCTTCCTCCAGGGAAATTTGGTCAGCTTGAGGACGAGTAGACTGTCCGCCGATGTCCAAAATGTCGGCTCCAGATTCAAGCAAAAGAGTGGCTTGGGCGATCGCCGTCTCTAGCGTATTAAACTGTCCTCCATCGCTAAAGCTGTCGGGCGTGACGTTTAGCACTGCCATCAGATAAGTGCGTATCCCCCATTCAAAAGACTTGCCTCTAATCGCCCAATTTTGCATCTCAATTATTCCGGTAAGCGCCAAACAGAAATGACGGGGCGATCGCTCCCGCTGGCCATTTCACTCCAGTCTGGGCTAATTACAAAATAATTGATGTGAGTGCCATAGCCCGTCAACGTGCGAATTTCTTCACCCGTATTGAAATCCCACAGCTTGATCGTTTGGTCAGCACTGCCGCTAGCCAGCGTTTGCCCATCTGGACTAATTGCCAGAGAATTCACATAACCTGAATGTCCTATCAGCGTGCGAACTGCTTCACCTGTTTCCACGTTCCAAATTTTAATGGTCTTATCAGCGCTGCCGCTAGCGACTAACTGCCCATCTGGGCTGATTGCCAGCGCATTGATAAAGCTGTCATGTCCTGTCAACGTGCTGATTTCTTCACCTGTATTGATGTCCCAGATTTTGATCAGTTTGTCGGCACCCCCGCTAATTAACCGTTGCCCATCTGGAGTAACGACCAGCGCATTAATCGAGCTAGCATGTCCGGTGAGGGTGCGAAGTTCTTGACCCGTCGCAATCTCCCAGATTTTGATCGTTTGGTCAACACTGCCACTGATTAAATGGTGTCCATCTGGTGTAATCACCAGTGCATCGATGGGGCTAGTGTGTCCGGCGAGGGTGCGAAGTTCCTGACCCGTTGCAATCTCCCAGATTTTAATCATCTGGTCGGCACTGGTGCTGACGAGAAGGCGTCCGTCCGGTGTCACCGCTAATCGATTTACAAAGCTGAAATGGCCAGTCAGCGTGCGGATTTCCTCGCTCGTGTTAAAGTTCCAAATTTTAATCGTTTTGTCAGCACTGCCGCTAATTAGGGTTTGCCCATTGGAACTGAGAACTAGGCTGTTGACAAAGCTGGAGTGCCCTGTGAAAGTGCGGGTAATGGCGATCGCCTGATTTTCCACTCTCTGGCTATTGGCAATTAAAGGAAAAGATTGACGAGACTGCCAGAGCCAATATCCACCTCCTCCCAACAGCAAAATTAGTAGCCCGCCGCTCAACCATTGCCAAGTTCTCGACTTGGGTGGCGACTGATACACCGTTGGAATACTTAGAGGCAACAGGGCTGCTCCTCCCATTGAAGCGTAAGAAGCGTGAGATGCTCCGCCAGCAACTTCCTGAGAAGTTTGTGACAGTCGAGCCAAAATTTCTTGCGTGTCTTTGGGGCGATCGGCGGCTCTAGGAGCAATGAGTTGATCAATCAGTCCGGCTAACTGCGGCGAAATGTGGGGAGCATGATTACGCCAGTGAAATTCATTCTGGAGCGAATCATAAATGCCAGTGTCAGTTGGCTGCTTGCCTGTTAGCAGGTAAATAAAGGTGCGCCCCAACGCGTAGAAATCCGATTGAGGAACTGCTTGCCCCTGCTCTTGTTCAGGTGGTGTATAGCCAGCAGAACTGATGCGAGTTACGCCGCTAGTGCCGCCAAGCTGAGCCAGATAGGTATAGGTCATCTCTCTAGCTGCACCAAAATCAACCAGCACAAGCTGACCGCTAGAGCGCAGCATGATGTTTTCGGGCTTGATGTCGCGATGGAAATAATTTTTGCTGTGAACCAGGTGCAAAATTCCTACTATCTGCTGAAGCCAGTTAACAGCCTGCTTTTCACTAATGGGATTATTGCCCTGTTGCCGCATCCACTGGGTTAAATTTGGCCCATCAATTTTTTCCATGATGATGCAGTGCAGCGGCTCTACAGCGTTTCTTGGAAAAAACTGAAAGTATCCATCTGGCTCGATTTGCGGAATGCTGGGATGCTGAAGTTGGCTCAAGACGACGGCTTCTTGCTGAAACAGCGTTACCGCTTTGGGGTTGGTACTGTGACTTTCTTTAAGGACTTTGAGGATTTTGGGTGTACTACGCTCAAAGGCTTCATAAACTTTGCCAAATCCGCTCTTGTCGCTTAGCAATCGCATGACCCGATAGCGTCCCTGCAAAATCAGATCAGAGCCGCAGCTTTGGCAGAATTGATTGCCGTCATTGCCAGGATGGTCGGGCTGAAGACAGCGGGGGTTGATGCACAAACTCATAGCGGGCGGCGAAGTAGATTCCCTTCTCTAATACCCAATGTCTCACAAGCAACTGAGGATGGGACAAGAAAGGTAACAAAGCAATAAATTTAGCTTGTCAGGAGAAAATATTCTAGTCGAGGGGCGATCGCCCCTTCTAGAAGCAAATAGGGTGAGCATTGCCCACCCTACTGTTCATGCTAATTTAATGCCTGGACTTACGCACTAATAGTAGGTTTGTACAGTACTTCTCGCGTTGCTACCATGCTGGTAACCAGACGATCCATTTCTTCGCGGGTATGCAGCGAGTTAACAGTAATCCGAACTCGAGGCTTGGCGATAAACCAGATGGGCGACACCCACACCCCGTGATCGTTCATCAGCTTTCTGGCAAAGATTTTAGGATTAAGCTCAGGTGGCAGCAGTACTGGAAGCACGTTAGTTTCACCGATCGCCATAAAGTCATTTTCCTCCAGGCGCGATCGCAGATACTGAGTATTCTCCTGCAACCGCTTTACTAGTTCTGGAGTCTTCACCACTTGACGGATGCTCTCCAACGCAGCAGCAGTCGTTGGAGGGGGCAGCGAAATAGTGCCAATTGAGGTGGGTGAAACGTTGAGCAACGGCTTTAGCTCGGCAACATGGCTGCTAATCGCGGCTCCGGCAGAAGCCGCAAACTTGGAGAAAGTTGTCATGATCAGCGGCACAACGCCCCGCTCGATCGCCTGTTGTGGCAATAACCCAAAATGCTCATAGATGCCTCGACCTGTCGCGCCAAGTGCGCCGCTAGCATGGGCTTCATCCATCAGCAAAACGCTACCTTCGTAGTTTTGCATAATGCTGAGCATGTCGGGCAACGGGGCGATGTCGCCATCCATTGAAAAGACTGCGTCAGACACCACCAATATCCGGTCATCTGGACGGGCATATCGCTGGAGCTTGCGGCTGAGGTCTTCCATATCACAGTGGCGGTAAGCCCGTACCCGAACGCGGGGGCTATGCCCAAACAGCTTACCGGAGCGGGTGCCAGCATTGGCGATCGCCGACACAATGCAACCATGATTTAACACATCAGTTAGAATCAGCGTTTCGCGTGTATGCTGAAAGCCAGGCACCGGAATTGCCAGGTGGCAGAAGGCATCCATTAATGCCTGCATCGCCATCCAAGCATTGAGAAATAGCTGCGTATAGGGTAAATGTTTAAATGCTGAAATTTCATCTTCGAGCTGGCGGTGCAGGTCAATCCGACCGCTCAACACCGAAGTCGAACTATTAGAAGTGCCATACTTCAAAATTGCATCAATAGCAGCTTTTTGAACGGCTTCATTTTGAACTAGTCCCAACACGTCGTTGGTGCAGAAAGTGAGAACGGTGCGACGTTTGCCCGTCTCAGCCTCCTCAATTTCAACTAAGTTGCCCTGCTTGCCGTGACAAATATATTCATCAGGGTCAAGCCCACTTTCGTACCAACGCTGAACGTATTCCTTAATAACTTGCACAGTAAACTCCCCTCACCTTAGTTTCTTTAGGTAGCTTTTTGCCTCTGGCTTAACAGCAGATCGGTCAGGTAGGGTGCGCTACCCCGATCTGAAGTCAACGCGAGATGACAAGAGACATTCACAACCGTGATTGTGACATTGAACCCAATTGCTTGGCGACCTTCGGTATAAATTGAAGAGCCACCTATGACTCTGCCAGAAGTTGGCAAGCATGGCTGATAGCGTTAGTACAGTTATCTTCATCCAAGCTCAATTTTCCGAGGTTTGTTCGGCCTGACCTGAAATCGCCGCTTTGGACAAAGAGATAGACTTGTGGGAATCACCGTTTCGACCACTTTGTAATTGACTGGATGATTGACTTGATTGTTGCATAAATTGCTCATACTGCCGGACGATTAATCGCTGAAGAGCGATGATTGCCGGATTGATCTCGACGTAGCGGCGGTTAGGGTTTTCCAGGTAGATCCGTTGTTCGCTTTCCATCATTTCGATGTCCTGATCGAGGAAGCGTTGCAGCATAAAGTTTTGAATCACCCAACTGAGCAACGATTTGACCGGGCGGGGCAACCACTGAGGCACCTTGACTTTAAAGAAAAATAGAGCGAACGAGCGACTTTCGACTGGGCCAACGGGTAGCCGCATCAGGTAAAGCGCAGAGATTCCTTGGAGCGAACTGGAATAGTGGGGATAGCGATACTGAATTGAGATTGGCAGCGTGGTGACCTCATCAGCGCGATCGCTCAATCCCAAAAATTTTGCCAGTCGCCCTTTATAGGAAACCTGATAATCGGCGCAGATTGCGGATTCTGTCTCTTTCAAGTTCAGCAGCACTGGGTCAAACCAGCCTTGAAGCTCTTGGTGCAAAAAGCCGTGAAACACATCCATCGCGTTCTCGTTACAGATCGAGAAGTGGGCGTTGAAGTGAGCTGTTACAGGCACCATCAACCATTCTGGCTGGTCGTACTCTGGCACTGAAGGAAGAGGATGCGTCTCGGCACGGTGAGGATCACCCGGAAACACCCAGATCAAGCCATATTTCTCTTGCACTGGGTAGCTGCGCGCCTCAGCACAGGGAAGCTTTTGTCCGCTTGGCAGGTAGGGAATGCTAACGCAACTGCCGCTACCATCAAACTCCCAACCGTGATAGCTACAGGCGAGATGCTTACCGTGAACTTTGCCTTTGTGTAGCTCTACACCCCGGTGTGGGCAAGCGTCTTCGAGTGCGTGAAGCTCTCCGTCGGTGTCTCGGTAGATGGCGATCGCCTGCTTCCAGACGACCAGCGGCATCACCTGTCCTGGCTTGAGTTGGTTTGCCCAACCCGCAGGATACCAATGGTTTGCATTGATACCGACTTCCCGGATAATGTTCCGGACGGTCTGCCCCTTCAACGTTGTCGCCAGTTCCATCTATTCTGCTTTCCCCCTGCTACTAACCGCTGTCTAGATATTGAGCTTATATTGCTACTTAGCGATGGATGAATAGAAACGCACTCTAGACTTTTAATCCTTTCATAAGTCAATCTATTCCTCAATACATTGCTGCTTCGGTATTCACCCAAACAGCATGAAAAGTGGTCATTCTTTAGTGCAGATTGTGCCAACTTCCCTAGAATTAGCCAGCTTATAAAGCTATGGCTAGAAAATGTGGACGCCATGTGCAACTTTGTAAAGAGGACGATCTGTGGATCACGTCCTGATTTTGTTTTGCCGGAATTTTTGTGAGGCTGACCCACCTAGTTAGCAGCTTGACAAACTGGCACAGTGTAGAGCGCAGTACCAAGCAGGGTGCGTAAGTCTCGATCTATGTGGTGTTGAGAAGTTTCTGGATTCTAAGTAATTTTATGTTGCCTGTTCGTAAAGCTCCCGCAAGGCCGTTGTCTAAGCTGATGGCTTCAAAGCAACTGCCAAAACTACTGGTGTTGTTGGCTGCGGGCTGCCTGACTACGATGACGGGTGGTATCGTCTCGCCAGTGCTGCCTGAGATTGTGCAGCAGCTTCAGCTTGACCCTCGCTGGGCGGGTTTGTTGGTGAGTATGCACGCGTTGGCGATCGCCGTCTGCACACCGCTGTTTGGCATTCTCTCGGATCGCATTGGCAAGCTCAAGGTGCTGATTCCGGGTCTGGTGCTATATGCAATATTCGGAACTGCTGGAGCCTGGATGCAAAGTTTCCTGCCGCTGCTGGCAACTCGTGCCCTGCTCGGAGCTGCGAGTGGTGCGGTCGCGGCAGCAACCATTGGCTTACTAGGGACGATGTATGAAGGAGACGCGCGATCGCGCATTCTGGGTTATGCCACGAGCGCTATGACTACAGCCAGCATTTTGATTCCGCTGATAGGCGGCTGGGTCGGGCAACATCACTGGCAGTATGCGTTTTATCTTTACGGGTTTGGGTTGCCGTTGGCAGCGATCGCCGCTGTACTGCTAAAGGAAGGGCAATCTGGACAATCTTCCGTTATTCCCGCTAATCAAACCCAACAGCTACTACAAATCTTGCGCCAGCCTCGCACCTTGCAGCTTTATCTAACGCTGGCTCTGGCAGCTTCGGTTGTCTACTCGGTGGTAATCTACACGCCGCTGTATCTGCGTGAAGCAATCGGAGCAACACCTTTACTGAATGGAAGTGTTTTGGCAGTCCGAGCAATTGGAGCGGCGATCGTTTCAGCGCTGCTAGCAAGTCGGTTGGCTAAGGCTATGGGAACAGAGCGGGCGATCGCACTCGGTTTTACGCTGATGTCTCTAACGCTGGCAACGATTCCCTTCCTGGATCAGTTGGAATGGATTATGCCAACAGCCGTCTTATTTGGCATGGGGTTTGGGGTAGTTGTGCCCAACGTTTACGACCATCTAGCAGATCAGGCACCTTCAGAGCTGCGCTCTAGCGTATTAGCGATTGGCACAGGCTGCAACTCGCTCGGACAATTTATCTCACCGTTGGTACTAGGCCCAGTCTGGAAATATGCCGGGTTGCCGCCCGTATTTTACGTTGCTGCCGCAGTTGCCCTGGGAACTGGACTGCTGAACTTGCTCCAACGTCCTCAAGATTCGCACCAATAAGAGTCAGGCTGACGGAACGCATACGGTTACAAGGCTTTTCTGGTTTCCCAATTCCAGCTCAGGAACGAGTCAAAAGAAGCTCCAGCTTCTTGCAATTAGAGACAAGGAAACTAGAGCTTCGAAATGAGCAACTTTCTAGGATGGAGAATTTAGGAAGTTACAAGGACTGAGCAACAAAGCAAGATCAGGGTTAGCTCAGGAAGTTGCTAAAAGATGGAATGATCAGCAGCAGCAGATAAGCAAAAGCTGCACCGCCAATTCCACCAATTAAGAACCCACTCGCATATTCATTCCAACCCTCGGAATGGTTAAAAGCCTCAGGAGGTCTGGGGGTTGTAATGGTTTGAGTTGGGTTGGGCGGGTTGCTGCTGGCATACAGCGACATAGCGAGCGTTGAAATCACGATCAGCCCAACGGTTGAAAGTAGCCCCGACAGGTTAGCAATATCTGTATCACGCAGTGGCCCCAGCTTCGCAAAAGGACCGAGGATCCAATAACCATGAGCCATTCCCACCTCTAAACCTCGTCGCAAGGGAGATAAACCCTTACGGTAGGCAGGCAGGTTGTTAATAAACGCCATTGTAAAGTCTGAAGCATTAATCGGAGTCGCCAGGTTCCCGTTTTGCGGATCGGCAGCAGCATAAACTACTTCCCGATTCCTGGGATCACGAGGACGATCCTTCGACTGGTCTACAGCTTGACTAGGAGATTGCATAACTCATTCAAACCTTCAATAAAGGATGTGGGATTATGCTAGAGATACGCCAGTTGTTCAATCATCACCCCAAGGAAAGACTCTGGCTCAAAAGCGCTCAAACGTCACAATTAGTAACAAGTACCAAAGAGTGCGTCTTCTAGGTTTATCCGTCTATCTAGAGGCGCTGTAGTTCAGGTCAGGAATGAACTCAAAGCCGACGTTGAGTTGAATCGCGCCAGGTTCCCCTTGCTGATTCTCGCTTAGTACCTCTATGTCTGTTCCTTCTAGGAACAGGAGCAAGTCTGGGGCAGCTTGTTCTAGTACCTGCATCAGCTTTGTTTCTAGCTGCTCCAGCGCATCGGGTTGTTCACACCAGTGACTCTGATGAGACTGCACAATCACATTGCGGGCAAGTGGAAAAATGTGCGGTTGGGGAGGCTGTCCGGTCGTTATATCGAGTTGCCAGTCTTGCTCTGGAGTCTTGCTGTTGAGGCTGGCTAACAGACGCAGGGTACCTGTTTCCCAGGGGCATTCGGGTTGAAGCAGATTGACGCGAATGCCACCCATCAGCTGCATCACTTCGTAGGCACCCCGGCTAAAGGACCAGAGCAGTTGGTGAGTTAAGGCGGTCAGTTCAACTTCTTGCTGTAAAGAGTGGCTTGATAGTGCAGGAGAGGTTTGCAGCAGGTCTACCAGGTCGCAGGCATCTTTGACGATCAGCGGAATCAGGCTTTGAGAAGAAAGGTTCCGATTTTTTTCACCTGCCGCTCGGAATGTGGGTAACTGCTGGATGGTACTAGCAAGCTGTTGCTGAAGTAGAACCGTGGAGTATTTTTCTAGCCAACCTGAATGGGTGAATTTGATTTGGAGATGGCTTGAGTCTGAAGAAAGGGTAGAAAGGGGTGCTGTTTCGGTAGTGTTTGGGTGGAAAGGAGCAGGTGCTTCTTCTGCCTCAGAAGCCTCCGCAAAGTCTGCAAAAACGGTCGCGTCCGTTGCGATAAATTCAAACCCAAGCTGAAGTTGGATCAGTCCAGATTGCCAGTTGTGGTTTGGTGCTAAAGCGTCTACTTCAGCGCCTGCAAAAAATTGCCCGATGGAAGAGGTTGTTGCTGTAATGTGTTGAGTCAAATCTGGCAGCAAGCCAGCAAGCCAAGTGGGTTGTTGCCAAGCGCCGTACTGGTCCGACTGAATCATTGTGTCGGATGGGAGCAAAGACTGGTTGACCTGAAAGGTTGCCAGATCTAGGGATGCAGACAGTCCAGGAATTTTGGTGTCTAGCGTCGCAACCAGGCGGATAATTCCAGTGCGCCAACCTTGCCCTAGCTTAAAGGCTTTGGCAGGAATGCCTTCAAGCAGTCGCATTACCTCATGGCTGCTACGAGCAATGCACCAGAGCAGCCAGGGAGCCAGGTCTGAAATCAGAAAGTAGCTTTGCCAGCGATCGCCCCCTTCCACCAAGCCAATAGAGTCTGATTGAGGTGGCTCAAAGTAGTTCTTTTGTATTGCTTCTAGTACATCATAGGCTTCTTCAACCAAATACGGAGCCAAGGCTTCAGGCGTTTGGGGTACATCGGGCGACTCGCCGCTTTTGGGCGATCGCAAATCCTTAATCATGTTTACCAATCGCTGCATTGCCTCCAAAACTTGAGTTGAAGCGACAGGAACAGATGTTGCCTCAAAGGGAGCCTCTTCAGATGAAACATCCTGAGGACCCGCAACTGGTGCAGTCAGCTTCAAAATTGTTTGGCTGATCAGAAACGGAGCAAGCTCAGATTCCTCTTTAGGCTCCTCAATTAAAGGGAGAGCCGATTCTAAAGAATCCTCTGTAGGTGCAGGTTCGGTAGGAATTTCAAAGGACATCAATACAGGCTCGATAGGACAGGCTCGATAGGTTAAAAACCACTCTATGCTTAACCGATTTCACGACTACAAGCAGTGAGATTCAATCAAATGCAACACAGTTCACAGATTTAAGCTCTACCCTCTCCTTCTTTGGGTCTGTGCCCTGTAGCAGATGTCGTTAAGGATCGGACCAGACTATGTTCAATTTTGACAGGGTCAATAAAAATTGAGGATCTGATGATTTCGGATTTGCCCTTTTGAATGGCGATCTCGAAGAGATACCCGCAAGGGGTCGCCACCCTGCTTTAAGTTGAACTCATCGGGAGATTTTTTATGACAATTGCTTTACGAGAAGATGTCGCCTTTATCTTGCTTAAAAAAATTAGCGAAGGAGATACCCAGGCAGAAGGAAAGCACGAAGTAAGGCTAACCCCTGGCGACCTGGCAGGTAGATCAGTAACCGAAACAGATCTGCTCGGGCATCTAGACTACCTAAATCAGAAACACTACATCAACGCCGAATTTAGCGGCAACGCCTACGGCAATCAGGAAGACGTACCCGATGCGCTCAATCCTGGTGAAGTAGATATCCGTATTGCCAATACCTTTGGCGCACCGGATGGACCACTGCCTCACCTGATTGAGTTCAAGCGGGCAGAGCTGACGGACAAGGGACGCAAGCTGCTGGAAAAAATGGAGGCAAATCCGCCTGCAGCCTTGAGCAAAGGACCCTCTGTACCGATTGTCCAGGAGAATATGCCTTTCCTCGAAAAGGTGATGCTGAAGGGCAACCTAGAGGACGTGTTTGACGCAAGAGATGTGTCTGAGGTCGTGTTCCGTACGATGCGCGACATGATGACCACCGAAGCCGCTGACCGAGTCACTTCTGAACTGCACGAAGAAGCTCTGCCAACTGATGACAAAGCCTTGCAAAACGAGGTGGCAGAACTATGGCAAGACACCAATCCAATCGTGCGCTTCCTCAGCAAAATTCGTCCGCCCCTGGAAATCAAGCCTGAGACGTTCCTGTTTCGGATTAACCAGGAAGCGGGCTTGCCTAGAGGTGTAGGACCTGAAACTGCAATTAAGGCAGTTTTTTCAGCCACCAAAGACGAGCTTTCAGAAGAGCGGATTAATGAAGTCGCTAACTTCTTGCCTGGCGAAATCAAGCAAATGTGGCAGGAAGCGTAGCGTCTAACTGTCTAATCGCAACCTAACAATCGCCCTGGCTTTTGCTGGGGCGATTTGCGTTGTCAGGGATAAGGCGTTATGGTGAAGCATGTAAAGAAAAAATAAGTTTTGCAAAGAAATATGAATTCACCATCCACTGGTTTATCTAAAGTTTCAAATTCAACTTCTGAGTCCACTCCAGTTGCAGCAACGTCGTTCCTCAAAAAGGTGATGGTGCGGGGCGAGCTTGAAGATTTGTACGATGCTAGAGACATTGCTGAAGTTGTGTTTCGCACGATGCGCGACATGATGCCTACAGAAGTTTCTGACCGAGTAGCGGCTGAGCTTCAGGGAGAGGCGATCGCGAAGAGATACCCGCAAGGGGTCGCCACCAAAGACAAAGCACTGCAAAACGACGTAGCTGACCTCTGGAGAGATACCAATCCCCTCGTGCGATTCCTTAGCCGCGTTCGTCCACCGCTAGTAATTGAACCGGAGACCTTTCTATTTCGGATTCGCCAGGAAGCAGGCTTGTCTAACGGGGTAGAGCCAGAAGTGGTAATCGCCGCAGTCTTTTCAGCCGTTAAAGCGGAATTGTCTCAGGAGCGAATTGACGAAGTGACCGGCTTCCTTCCCGGAACCATCAAGCAGATGTGGCGACGGGCATAGGCGATCGCATTCCTACCAGCCGACATTTACCAGTTGTCTTTACCAGCCGACGATTTACCAGCCAACAATGATCTTCCACAAAAGCGAACCGATCGCCACGGTCGCTAAATGTTGGGGCAACAGGTTGATCAACGGTTGACGGGCGATTTTCTGAGTCAGGATGATGCTTAGCCAAACAGAAACAATCAGCGTCACGCTCTGTAGAAATGACAGCACGGCGGGATCTGCGACGGCAATCTCGAAGAGATACCCATGAGGGGTCGCCATTCCACTACCGCTATAGCCAAAAGTTGCAAGCGTTACAGGAATTGCCCGTCCTGCTTCATTCAATCCCAACCGCAGATAGTGCGCCAAACTGCCCCCCAGAACCAACGGCAAATACCCGTAAGCCAGTTCCACAAAAGATTTGGGTTTGCAATTGCGGTTGAAGAGGCGAATTAAGAACTGGGCAGTGAGGGCGATCGCCACTGGTACCAACAGCGCCAAAACCGAAACTCCCGCATGGATTCCAAAATTCTCCAGGTCAAGTGCCCAGCCCAAACGAGCTGAGATTTCTGGCAAGCGGTGCAAAAATACAGCGCCAAATAATAGAAACAGCAGGGCGACTTCGTGGCGGGTTGGCTCGTGAGTTGTCCATAACTCAATGCCAGGGGGACGCAGGTTTAGCTCTACTGATCGGTGAGGGCAGGCTTTAAGGCAGGTCATACACAGAACGCAGTCCCGATTTTCCTGGAGTTGGGCCGGGTGAGAATAAATCGGACAGCCGCCTGTTTCCAGTCCTTCACCTTTTTGCGGACCGCCTTTGTAGCACTGATAAGTAGTGCAGGTTGCTGAGCAAATTCCCTGTTGCGCCCGCAACTCAATCATCGAGAGCTTGGCAAACATTCCGTTCATGCCGCCGATCGGACAGAGATAGCGACACCAAAACCGTCGCTCAAACAACAGCGAAAAAATCACTGCTCCTGCGGTAATTAGAAGCAGCAAGCAACCTGATAGGTAAGCAACATTCTCTAGATGCCACAGTTCTTCCCAGAGCAAAATTAGGACAAATAGCCCAAATAGAAACCAGCCGCCCCATTTCTCGGCTTGTTGCCTTGGCCAGGCTTGAAGTTGACGTGGAAAGATCTTGAGTGAAATCGTTTGTGCCAGTTCGCCGTAAATCATGAAGGGGCAAATCGCGCACCAGGTTCGCCCGACAAACGGAAAGCTAACCAAGATTAACGGCCACCACCACGCCCAAAAGAGATTCAGGGCAATGTTTGAATCGCGAGTTTGCGGACCCAAAAACAGCATGGCCACAATGACGGCAAAGAAACCCAAAGTAAAGCCGTAGTTGATTCGGTCGGGCCACCAGGGGCTACGCAAAAACTGGCGCAGTCGCGGATAGCTGTTAAGCAGGTTAAATCGAAATCGTTTGTTTTTGGTACTGGTTGACCAGAATACTTCTTCGGTGAGAACGGGAGCTCGACCCCTTGCGGATATCTCTTCGAGATCGCTCTGAATCAGGGCACGTTCTACCAGGCTTTCCAGTTCAGTCAGGTTGCCTGGGAAGTCATAACCCTGAAGTCGTCGCAGTGCTTCTGGAGCCACCTTGGGTTGAGGTAAGCCTTTGTCGCGGCAAAATAAGCTGATGTAGTATTTCACCTGCGCTTCGATGTCGGCTTTTCGCACTCGCAGCGGCGGCACTTTGATCGAATGCCCAACTAAATTTTTGCGATCGATTTTAGGTAGCGATCGCTCTGTCGTCAGGATGATTCGTACTTCAGACTGTTTTGGGACAGGTTCTTGATCTCCTTCCCGGCTTACAGGTAAATATTCCCCGGTTTTCAACAGGCGAATCAGCTTTTCCTCTAATCCTTGGGGTAGATCCTGGACGTTGTTGAGCATCAGCGTCCCTCTGCCTAACCATTCCAGTAGTCCGGGTTTACCACCCTGGCGACCAAAGAGTTCAGCACCACTGACCTGGATGGTGTCACAGTTGATTTTGATGATAGGTTGGTGGCGATCGCGTGAACCAAAGTGAATCAGCGCTGCCGAATTGTCTTTACCCAACCCCGGTTCACCAAAAATGATCACGGGTTGGCGGTCTGCCGCAGCCTTTTTGATGTCCTGCCGCAGCCGCACCGCATAGCGACTGGAGCCAACAACTCCCCGTCGCACCTTTGGCACAATGTAAGGACGTAACGCTGCCTGCCGCTCTTGCTCAAAGGCAAGCTGAGAGGCAACCTGATCTAACTCAGCCGCCAACTGGCGGGAGAAAGTGCGAGAAATTTCTGGATATTGCTCTACTAATGCTTTGAATGCCTCAGCCGCAACTGTCCACAAAATGCAGTCACTTAGGGTGATTACGGTCTGCTCAGTAGGCTGATCAAGCAGAAGTTCTTTCAGATGTAACACTGTGCCTGGCAGTAGGCTGGTGGCTTTAGCCAGACTATTAGTGCTGGTGTGGTAGCTCTCTAACCGCCCCGATTTGAGAATGTAAAGGGCGGGTGGTGGGGTGTCTTCCAATACCAGGCGGCGATTCTCTTCAAAGGTTTCCTCCTGGATTTCGGCGGCGATCGCCGCCAGCACTTCATCCGATAGCGCCTCTAGCGACGTGTTTTGCCGCAACCACTGCACTTGCTCAGCACTCTGCATCGCTCGTCTCCTAAAGTGACTCTTTCGCCCCGGCCCAGAGGAGATGAAGCCATGAAGCGCTCACCTCTTCAGATTAGGTTGAGACAATCTGGGTAGGGATTAAGTTTACTTAAGCTGCGATCGCATTGAACTTCGACACGACTTAGCTTGAGTGCAAAGAGCGCTTACAATGAGAAACAGTGATTTAATCTTCTGTTAGCAATCTTAGGTAGTCCTGTGAGTCTTACTGCGTCAGCCACCCCTTCACCCAAGTTAGCCGCTCGTCGGGCGGTGTTTCCCTTCACAGCAATCGTCGGTCAAGAGGAAATGAAGCTGGCGTTGCTGTTAAACGTAATTGATCCCAAAATCGGCGGTGTGATGATTATGGGCGATCGCGGCACAGGCAAATCCACTACCATTCGTGCCCTGGCTGACCTGTTGCCCGAAATCGAAGTTGTTGCCGATGATCCCTTCAACAGCCATCCCAGTGACCCTGACTTGATGAGCGATGAAGTGCGCCAGCGGCTTATAGCAGCATCCACCGATCATTCCGACCAGACTAGTGCCGCTAATCTGCCGATTCAGGTGGCGAAAAAGAAAGTACAAATGGTTGATTTGCCGCTGGGTGCAACCGAAGATCGCGTCTGCGGCACGATTGATATTGAGAAAGCACTGGCAGAAGGCGTAAAAGCTTTTGAACCAGGACTGTTAGCTAAAGCCAATCGAGGCATTCTCTACGTCGATGAGGTGAACCTGCTAGACGACCACCTGGTAGACGTATTACTCGACTCTGCCGCCTCCGGGTGGAATACCGTCGAGCGTGAAGGAATCTCGATTCGCCACCCCGCTCGCTTTGTCCTAGTGGGTTCGGGCAATCCCGAAGAAGGCGAACTGCGACCCCAGTTGCTCGATCGCTTTGGAATGCACGCTGAAATTCGTACGGTCAAAGAACCCGCCCTGCGCGTGCAAATCGTAGAACAGCGTTCCGAGTTTGACCAAGACCCACCTACTTTTCTAGAGAAATATCAGCCCCAGCAAGCCGAGCTACAGGAAAAACTGGTCAGTGCTCAAGAACGGCTAAAATCTGTCGCAATGGACTATGAACTGCGGGTCAGAATCTCTCAGGTCTGTGCCGAACTGGATGTAGACGGACTGCGTGGCGACATTGTGACCAACCGTGCTGCGAAGGCGATCGCCGCCCTTGAAGGACGCTCAGAAGTTACCATCGACGATATCCGTCGCGTCATTGGCTTGTGCCTCCGCCATCGTCTCCGCAAAGACCCACTAGAGTCAATTGACTCAGGCTACAAAGTCGATAAAGTATTCGTCCAGGTCTTTGGCATTACAGAAGCCGAAGAGAATCAGACTAATGGAAGCCAGCGCATGAGCGTGCGTTAAACGTATTTGTACCGCGACAATTTTGGTGTGAATGCTTAGCATTCACACCAAAATTGTCGCGGCATCATTAGCTAAGCTACATTCGCCCGTGCGCCGCACTGGGCAGCAAAGGCGATCGCCAACCCATCAGCACTATCATCTGGTGAGGGCGGTTTCTCTAGCCCAAAAATCTGCATGACCGCCTGCTTGACCTCAAACTTGCTGGCTCCATACTGGGCGACTGCTGCTTTCACCTGCGACTGGTGCAGAAACACTAAATCCGTCATTCCCCAGTCACCCAGCGCCAATTCAATCACGCCTAAAGCCCGCATTACCTTCGTAGCGTTGGTGTTTTCCCGTCCAAAAAACGGCATCTCTACCGCCACTAAATCGGGCTTAACCATGTCACACAATTCTCGAATGTCAGCCCGAATCTGACTCAAACGCTCATACATCGGTGCCTTGGCTGGAGTCGTAATCACACCATACTCCAACGCCTGACTACCCCGAATTGCGCCAAAACCAATGCTGGCGATCGCTGGGTCAATTCCTAAAATATTGCAGTTGTTCAGATCAAGCAGTACAGTCATAGGGCAATTGTACTATCAACCTGAACGATAATCTCCTTACAATTCCAACAGCAATCCAAGAGTTAAAAACCGCTGTAAATTAGGTTTAGTTAAGAAAGGCTCAACCCATGCTGACTTCCACCGACTTCAGCGGCTTATTCAACAAACGCTTTTTCAACAACTTCCTACCGATTCCCGCAACCAATCACTTCAATATTGGCACCCTGGCTCCGCCCTTTCAACTGCTCAACGTCACCACTGGGCAGCAGGTCAGGCTAGCAGAGTATACAGGCAATCGTCGTGAAGATGCAGAAGCGCTGAATCGCCCAGTTGTGCTAGCTTTCACCCGCATCTTTACCGAAAAGCAGTACTGTCCCTTCTGCTTTCCCCACATCAAGGCACTGAATGAGGCTTACGAGCAGTTTCAAAGCCGCGGGGTAGAAGTTCTGATGATTACTAGCACAGCCGAGCGACAGAGCAAAATTGTAATCCGTGACTTGCATCTGAAAATGCCGCTGTTGAGCGATCCGGCTTGCCGAGTTTTCAGAGCGTACCAGGTTGGGCAAGCACTCGGTGCACCCCTCCCGGCTCAGTTTGTCCTAGATCGAGCTGGCAAAATTCGCTTCCGGCACCTGTTCTCTTTCTTGGAGCCAAACGCCAGCATCGAGCGGCTACTCTCAGCTATAGATTCTCTACCACCCATCGCCCAATAATTTAAATCAGGTTAATTCCACGCGCTTCTAAAAGAACCTCAATCTATGGACAGGTTCTCTATTATCTTCGTCCAGAAGTGTAAGCCTTGAAAGTTTATTTTGCTTGAAGATTAATAGACTTTTAAGCGATAGAGAACTAGAGCTTTCGTTCACTAAATCACCTTCAGATTCAAAGGCAAATCAATTTAAAACTAACTGCGAAGCTAACAATTTTTGTTGCCTCGTTGTACCTAATTTTTGTTTTTCTCAGACACTACTTCTTTAGATGGAGAATCAAGACTTTAAGCACCTCTATGTTGAAAGAGGAAGCATCAGTTTAGAAACCATAAGCTGAATTTAGATGCAGTTAAATCGGGAAAACGGTGCCCTCAAGCACTCAAAAATCTTTGAAAGCTGACTTAAAAGAATCGAATTTACGAGGTGATTCAATGCAAGTACGTTTTGTTGCCCTAGCTTTGGGCATTCTATTTCTGCTTTTGGGGCTAGCTGGCTTTGTCCCTGCGCTCATGCTAATTCCTGGCGGAGCCACGCCTGATGCTCCTCTTAATATGCCAAATCTCACTTTTAGTGATGGATACGGCTACTTGTTTGGGTTATTTCCTACTAACTATCTGCACAATGCTGTTCGGATTGCAGTTGGTGTTTTAGGTATTGCTTCTTACACCAGCTTTGGTGGAGCAATTTTGTATACTCGCGGTTTTGCGATCGCCTACATCTTGATTGCCCTCATGGGACTATTACCTATTACCAACACCACCTTTGGCGTAATGCCTCTCTATGGCAACAATGTTTGGTTTAACTTGCTAGCCGCCGGGATCGCCGCTTACTTTGGTTTCTTCAAGCCTGTAGATCCAATCGAAACAGGTACCCCTTCCGTTGGCTAATCAACTGCTTGAGCAAGTTTAGTTCTGTCCTAAACAAAAGATGGCGCACCTTAAAGAAGAGTGCGCCATTTGCTTTAAAGCTTTCTGCTTCAGTTACAGATACAGATATAGAAGTGCGGCAAGAATGGCAGCGGGCGATCGCCCTCCTGTGTTGAGTAATCATCGGAGTTGGTGGAGGGGAGCGATCGCCTCTACCAATCTAACCCTCGATCGTGGCGGCACTTCTACTTCTCGGCGTACAATAAGTAGAACATCTGAACTAGTTCAAAAGGCAAGCCGCCATGAACATCTTCCAACGCTTATCAGACGTTTTGGGGCTGGGTGAGCAGGTATACGAGCCGGAATACGAAGAATATGCACCCGAAGCAGTAGCCAGTGGAGTTACTTGGCAAGATGAATATTTCCCTGGCTCGACCACCTCAGTTGCTCCTAACAACGTAGTCGGAATGCCCGGTCGAGAAATCGGGCAACCAGAAATCTTGATGGTCGAACCCCGCTCCTTTGAAGAAATTCCCGAAGTCGTATCAGCCCTCAAAGAACGCAAAACCGTCATCCTCAACGTCAGTCTGATGGATGCAGAAAGCGCTCAGCGAGCGGTAGATTTTGTTGCAGGTGGAGCATACGCGATCGATGGACGGCAAGAGCGCTTAGCAGAGACGGTCTTCCTATTTACCCCTAGCTTCGTGCAGATCAGCAACCAAACCCCAACCGGAGTAGGAACAATTGAATATCCAGCTATCCCCCGTCGTTTAACCCCTACCAGCAGCGATCGGACAGACAGAACTCGAATCATTCAGGGCTAGATTACCCTGCTACCCCGCCTAACCCTTGTAAAACCGTCGCCTCAAAAAAATTTCTGATTTTTCCAAAAATGTTTGACACAATTCCTACTTAGTCTGCTACATTGGATAAGTGCCAAGGAAATGCTCCACATCTAGCGGTTCGGCGGTGAACGTTTACTACATATAGTGGTTTCCACATCTTGTAAGTAAAGTTCGTTTCTGAAAAGAGTCGCTGGCTGCCTAACTAGATTGAGAGCTATCCAAAAGTGTACCCGAACCTAGACAATAAAATAGTTTGAAAGCCAAACATTAAATCTCGTCAAGAAAATAGCAACTTCTAAGACGGTTCGAAATTGAGCCGTTTTAGAAATTTCAAAAACGAAAACCATAACTATCTATTAGTTATGGGAGCCTAACAAATCTCGAATTTGTTTAATTACAATGGAGAGTTTGATCCTGGCTCAGGATGAACGCTGGCGGTATGCTTAACACATGCAAGTCGAACGGAAGTCTTCGGAC